>DIKB01000040.1:0-12490 GCA_002421445.1 Dehalococcoidia bacterium UBA5629
CAACGAAATCGGCGATATCCTGCACATCGCCAAGCTGATAATTGTGCGCCAGAATGACGGCATTTTTCGCCTTGAGTAATGCACGTATCTCATCGATACTATCGCTATCTCTGGTTTCCACCGGGTTCATTCCTCGTCTTTCTTGATCTGCAATTCATCGCCGGTACAATACTTCGATGTCCCTTTTTTTACACTTGTGCATACTGCAATAATGCACCCCATCCTACAATACTCCCGAAACGTAATTAATACGGCAATTATAGAAAGCCGTTGCTCAGGGGTCAAATTTGCGGGTGAAGCGCATCCGATTTAGCCGGCGATTTCGCCGTCTTTGAGCTTAATGACTCTATGAGCCATTTGAGCCAGATCCATATTGTGAGTTACCACGATCAATGTTAGCCCCTGCTTATGTAAGCTATCGAGCAGATCATAGATTCGTTGAGCAGTTGCCGAGTCCAGATTGCCGGTCGGCTCATCAGCAAGGATGATTTTCGGCTCGTTAATCAAAGCCCTGCCGATTGCCACCCGCTGCATCTCACCACCACTGAGCTGATGAGGCAGGTGATCAGCCCGTTTTTCGAGGCCGACGGTATTCAAAATAGAATCAATTTTCCCGTTTCCGTCTTTTCGATGGCTGAACATGAGGGGAAGCTCGATATTTTCTCTGACAGTCAGGGTCGGCAGCAGGAAAAAACTCTGAAAAATAAATCCGATATTCTGCCGGCGCACTTTGACCATTTTCCCCTCAGGAAGATCGCTTACATTAATGCCGTTGACTGTAATCGTGCCGCGGCTTGGTCTGTCAAGACAACCCAAAAGATTCAGCAGCGTCGTCTTCCCCGACCCTGACGGCCCGACAATAGCCACGAATTCCCCTTGCTGGATAGTAAAATTGACGTTTTGTAAAGCATGAATCGTCTCGCTTCCGCGGACATATTCTTTAGCTAACTCATTGATAACAATCGCGTCTTTCATTACTCGTAGCTGCTCCTTATCGCACCGATCGGCGTCAAGCGTGCTGATCTCAGCGCCGGATATATGCCGCAGATAATGCCGATGACCACTGAAAACGCCAGACACAACAATATCAGCTGCGGATCCGATGAGATGAGCTGTCCGCTGGGTGCATACGGGATAATGCCTCGGACAAATCCCTCTATGAGGCTGGAGGCAATGATCGATGTCGCCGCTCCTAGTATGCCACCGCTGATGGTGATGAACAGGGTCTCGATAAGCACCAGTTTGCCGATATCGACTCCGGAGGCACCAAGCGCCTTCATCATACCGAATTCTCTGATTCGCTCATTTACTGACATGAGAAGAGTATTGATAATACCGACTGCGCAGATGATGATGGCAACAATAATCACAGAGATGAGTAATGTTTGAGCCGAGCCGACTAAATTCAGAATGGTGCCCATTATCTGGGACATAGTGACAACCTGAACATCAGGTATCGTCTCCAGCGTCTGCCCCACCTGAGATATTTTCGTGATATCCTTCACTCTTATGGCTATCGTAGTAATCAGCCCGTCTTTATCGAATACGCGCTGGGCTGCTGCCAGCGGCAGGAAATGAAATTCGTCATCCTGTCCGCCGGTCCTGTCCAATATACCAACGATCGTGAACGGTTCTTTATTCGGACCAAAAGGCATCGTACTGCCAATTTGTAGATTTTTCTTCTCTGCAATATTCTTTCCGATGACCATGACATGATCTTCATCGTCCGAGAAGAATCGCCCTTCCACTTTCCACCATGATTTGAGCTTTTGCATATCGGCAGCATTGATGCCGTATACTATATGCGGCGTCTCATCCTTATAGAATTGCTGAAGTAGCATCGGCGTCGCCAGATCGACTCCCTGCATCGTTTTCACTTGTTCCAGATCAGCTAGGGAAAGATACTTGGGGATCACGCCCCCGTGGATAATAAGAGATGCCGCCTCATATGGACATCCCTTTGGAACTGCCAGAATATGAATGCCCATATTATCCAGCTCTTTCGTAAGTTGCTTCTCATATCCGTCCTTGAACGACGACAAACTGAATAGAGCAGCAACCGCTATCGCCACACCAAAAACCGTTAGCATCGTCCGCATTTTGCGGCGCATTAAATTTTTAATTGCCAGTTTAATAAAATTCATCTCAAATCCCCTGACTAAAACTCGACTTTGGTGCCGATCAGGTACGTTTCACCTTTTTCCGATGTTACGTTGCCGAATACTCTGGCCTTTGCTCCCCGTTTCTGAGGGATAGACAGGTTGCTCGGAGCCAAGTCGACGTAGATCGTACCCGATCCGTCATTAAGTGTAAACCAGCAGCCGGCACCGCATTCAGAGACGATCTTACCTTCGACAATGATGGACTTCCCCATCAACGCTTTGGAGTCTTTGACCACATCCGCTATTTTATATAACGTTGGACCTTCCTCTTTCGGTGTCGGAACAGGAGTTGACGGAATACTCGTAGCATCGGCAGTAGTAGTCGCAGGCGGTAAAGATGGTAGCTGACTTATCGGTGCAGGTGCGACAGAATTTGCTGGCGTCGCATTGGACGCAGCAGCCGAACTACATCCGGCAAGAATCAGCAGGGCTATGCCTGCTATCGCTAAAATCAGCGCTCTATTAGACATAAATTGCCTCCTTAACAACATGTATCTAACAAACTTCGTTGTAATCGTCGATAAAATACGATAGCTATTCCAATTCATCTTAATGACTCAGTGAGATGATAAGCTGACGATCATATGTACTCATTCTGCAATTCTCCGGTTTTCTAAGTATGCGACAGTTTCAATAATGCAGTTTTGTCTTTATGTCTTTCGACCATATCCTGCAGACTGACCGCATCGAGTACGCCGTCAATAGCTATTTTCACATCTTTCCAGATATCATACATGACACATGCATTTTGACGTGTGCAAACCGTGGGGTTATCCACACAGGCAACGGGAGCAGTAGATCCTTCGATGGCACGCATAATCTCGCCCACGGTTATTTTGTCAGGAGATCGTGCCAGAACAAAACCACCTCCACTACCACGCGTACTTCTGACCAATCCCGCCACTTTCAATGCAACCAGTATCTGCTCAAGATACCTCTCCGAAACATCCTGTCTGTCAGCTATATCTTTGACCAGAATCGGCCCGTTACCATAATGGAGAGCAAGGTCGAGCATTGCCCGTGTACCATATCGTCCTCTTGTTGAAAGTTTCATAGAAATAAATCCTTTTTCTACATTACAACGCAGCTGTGAAGGCAGTATGAAGATTGTGTATATTTATCAAGAATATCATAGTTTTACTGATGTTTAAAATAAAGACCACCCTCGATCGAGTTCGTGCTTTTCGGAACACACCGCCTATTCAATGATCCCTCCCCCGAGCGTTATGTCATCATGGTAGAATACGACTGACTGTCCCGGAGCAATCGCTTTCTGCGGCTCTTTGAACATTACCTGCAATCTGCCATTTTCCAGAGGCGAAATCTCGGACCCAGTTTCGTTATGAGTATATCGTATTTTTGCCATAACCCGAGAAGTTTGCTCTGGAGCTGTTCCACTGATCCAGTTTATATCCGATGCGATAAGCATAGGTCTGGACAGATCGTTTTCATCACCGACAACAATGGCATTTTGCTCGGGCAGAATTGCGGTGACAAACAGCGGCTTCTGCGCCGATATGCCCAATCTCCGCCGTTGCCCGATCGTATATAATTGACTCCCTTTATGCTGACCTATCGTTCTCCCATGCGTATCGAGTATCGGCCCCGGTTTTATAACCCCTGAAATATGTTGCGACAGAAATCCCGGATAATCATTATCGGGGATAAAGCAAATATCCTGACTATCCGCTTTAGCGGCAACCGGTAAACCTAATTCACGAGCTATCTCCCGTACCCGCTCCTTTTCGAGATGCCCGATAGGCAGCAGCGTATGCTTCATTTGCTCCTGTGTAAAACGGTACAACACGTAGGTTTGATCCTTACGGTGATCCATGCCTTTCTTGAGCAGATACCGGC
Organism: Dehalococcoidia bacterium UBA5629; assembly: GCA_002421445.1. Taxonomy (GTDB): domain Bacteria; phylum Chloroflexota; class Dehalococcoidia; order GIF9; family UBA5629; genus UBA5629. The sequence goes on from DIKB01000040.1 coordinate 4,020, forward strand.
CATCTATGGTGCTCCATTCAATTCTGGCATGATGTCCCGTGGCAATATAGCGAGCGCCAAGTTCTGTCGCCTTATTCAGGAGAGCGCCAAATTTCACATATTCATTGCAGCGGATACAGGGGTTTGGCGTTCTGCCATTGCAATACTCGCTACAAAAATCAGCGACGACCATCTTGGAAAAGAGGTCTCTGAAATCGACAACATAGTGTGGTATTTCGAGCGACTGCGCCACTTTTCTGGCATCCTCGATCTCGCTCGAGCCCCCGCAGCAGGCAGTGGAGTGGGCGTCGCCGGACATCTCCGGCAACCAGATTTGCATGGTGACTCCGATGACCTCATAGCCCTCACGCTTGAGAATGGCTGCGGCCACCGAGGAATCTACCCCGCCACTCATCGCAACGACTACTTTTTCAGCCATACCGACACCGATATCTTCTATATAATTGTATCTAAAATAAGCGAAATCAACATATCACTGACCCGGGCGATAGCTCTCCGCGTGAAATTTTGTTATTTGCCCTTCGCCAGCGCACTGTAAAACGCCTTCCAGAACGGGTCAACAATGGGGTGCTTAAGCTCCCTTTCCTTCCCTTTTTCCACCAGAATCATGCCTTTCCCCGGTGGAATGAGTTCCCCCACAATGCTGGATTTGATATTTTTTTTGGCAAGTGTGGCAACTACAGCATCAGCCTTATGCGGTCGACAGGTAATAATCAGTGTCCCTTCACTGATTGAGGAATAAGGGTCGATCCCAAGGTAGGCGCAAATCTCCAGCACACCGTCCTCAATGACAATCTTCTCTTTCTCCACATGCACTCCCAGTTTTGAAGCATGTCCGATCTCATAGAGAGCACCCCAGATACCACACTCGGTAGCATCATGCATCGCAGTGACACCATCATCTCTGATTCCAACTGAGGCGGCGGTAAGCCCATCCTCAACAACCGACATCTTATAGAATATGTTTTCCGCTTTTTTGGCAAACTCGGCGCCGAATTCCTTTTCCATTAGTTTAGGTAGCGCCGCCCCGAAGATGCCGCATGCCTCAATAGCAGGCCCTTTCGTAATGATTATTTTATCCCCAACTGCGGCAAATTTCGGAGTAACATATTCGTCTTTGCTGCCGACACCGATGATAGTTGCGCCTCCAACCATGGGATAGTGGCAATTATCGTACCGTGCCGTATGTCCCGTGATAATGGATATCCCCAGCTTAACACACTCCTTGTGTATCGTATCCCACAGTAGAGTAAGCTGTTCCGTCGTTATCTCCATGGGCAGGTTTAAATCTATAGCAAGAAAGCGGGGCTTAAGAGCACAAGTGACGGAATCGGAAGCGAGAATATGGACGGCGAACCATGCAGCCCTTTCCCAGCCATACTCGGGGACAATAAATACCGGGTCTGTTTTAATAGAAACCGCCATATCTCCGATTTCGACTATACCGACATCGACACCATGCTGCGGACCCACAAGAATGCTATCATTCTTCGCACCGAGACGCGGATAGATAACTTCATTGAATATCTCCGGTGAAATTTTGCCAATATCCGGCATTTTACTCATTTTCGTTCTCCTTCTTCATAATACTATATAATATTAAGAGAGGGATTTGATCCTCTCCTTGAAGCAAAACAGTACCAGCATTGCATAATCAAAATAACGCTTAGGGTAGCTGAATTGTTCAAGGAAAGTGAAGTAAGAAAAGAAAACTCAGAAGCTCATCCTTCTGGTCCTGGCAATTCCACTTCCCTACGCTCGTATTACCGAGATCAGGTTTCAGAGTTGTCCCTTGGGACTCTCAGCCTTTCAGCTCCCCTAGCGGAAAATATACAATTGTTTTTCAGTGTAGCACAGAGAGGAAAGAATAGCTAACCGCAATCAAAATCCGTTTTTAAAGCTACCGTCACATTAACTCGAAGAACGGTTGTCACCTCGAGCAGAGTCGAGAGGTCTCTTGTATCTTCACAAACCGGCTTCCTATTTGCAATCCATCCGCAAAATAACAGGAGATCATCTCGTCGCTCCGCTCCTCATGATGACAACTTGTTGCTCAACGGAGTGTTTTGAACCTCTTTTTTCTTGAGATAATCCTCAATGGCTAATTGAAGTGCTTCTTCGGCCAGCACTGAGCAATGCATCTTTATTTTCGGCAAACCGCCGAGCGCTTCAGTCACCGCTTTGTTGGAGATTTTCAGAGCTTCTTCAATTGTCTTTCCCTTCACCATCTCCGTAACCATGGAGCTGGTGGCAATAGCCGCGCCACATCCAAACGTTTTGAACGTGGCATCGGTAATGACATTGTCTTTCACTTTGATATACAGTTCCATGATATCGCCACATACCGGATTGCCCACATGGCCGATGCCATCAGGATTCTCCATCTCACCCACATTTCGTGGATTTTTGACATGATCCATAACTTTTGTACTGTATTGCGATTGCACATCGGTCATCTATATTTCTCCCTTCCTGTTGCCTTTGAAACCAGCGGCGACATCGCCCTGAGCCTGCCGACAATCTTCGGCAACACATTAAACACATGCTGTATATCGTCTTCCGTAGTCCATTTCCCCAGCGTAAACCGCAGGGAACCATGGGCATCGACAGGATGCAGCCCCAATGCCATCAGTACATGTGAGGGATCAAGGCTCGAAGAACTGCACGCCGATCCTGTAGAAGCGCAAATACCATCGAGATCAAGGTTTATTAACATCGATTCGCCTTCAACAAACTCAACGCTGATATTGACATTATTCGGCAGCCTTCGAACAGGATGTCCGTTTAATTTAATACGTTCAATACGATCAAAAAGGCCTTGCAGCAGCTTATCGCGCAGTAATGACAGTCGCGTGGATTCATCTTGCATCTCTTTAAATGCAATCGCCGCAGCCTCCCCAAACCCGACAATGGACGGCACGTTCTCAGTGCCAGATCGACGTCCTTTTTCCTGTCCGCCGCCATGAATAAGCGTGGCTATCTTTGTGCCCTTCCTGATATAGAGAGCGCCGATGCCTTTCGGCCCGTATAACTTATGTGCCGATGTCGAAAGCAGATCGACACCGAAATCATCGACGTTAACGGGAATATGCCCCACCGCTTGAACAGCATCTGTATGGAAATAAATACCCGCTTCCTTTGCAATTTTCCCTATCTCTGCAATCGGCTCTATTGTGCCGATCTCGTTGTTAGCGCACATAATAGAAACAAGAACTGTTTTCTCAGTGATCGCATTTTTTATGTCATCAGGATTAACCAGACCATGCTCATCAACCGGCACACGGGTCACAGAATATCCCCGCTTTTTCAAGAATTCGCATGTCTCCAGAATCGCATGATGCTCGATAGCGCTGGTGATGATATGATTCCCTTTATTCTCCCGCGCCAGCAGCACCCCCTGTAATGCCCAGTTATCCGCTTCCGTACCGCCACCGGTGAAAAATATCTCATCTGCATGAGCGCCTATAAGACGGGCAACATGCTCCCGCGCATTCTCAACTGCACCTTTCGCCTCCTGTCCGTAGGAATAGATGCTCGACGGATTGCCAAAGCTATCGGTGAAATACGGCAGCATTGCCTTAGCTACATCGGGATGCACCGGCGTGGTCGCCGCATAATCGAGATAAACTCTCGTCATAGATCACCTCTCGATAGTATATCTATTACCAAGCATATGCCAATTCCACGGTTATACTTTCGGTTGCTCAGCATATAATTCCTCAAACAACCATGTGCTCAGATAGCGCTCACCGGTATCCGGTAGAATCACAACAATTACTTTTCCTTTATTTTCCGGCCTTTTCGCCACTTCCAATGCCGCCCAGGTAGCTGCGCCGGATGAGATCCCTGCGAGTATACCTTCCTCTCTGGCCAGTCGTCGTGCTGTATCACCGGCATTCTCATTGCTGACTTTAACAATCTCATCAACGATATCCAGTCTCAACACGTCAGGTACGAAACCGGCACCGATACCCTGAATTTTATGAGTACCCGGTTTCCCACCGGAGAGCACGGGAGAAGCCTCCGGTTCAACTGCAATAGCCTTAAATCCCGGCTTCCTTTTCTTCAGCACTTCCGCAATACCTGTAATCGTTCCCCCTGTTCCAACACCTGCAACTACGATGTCTACCTTGCCATCCGTATCACGCCAGATCTCCTCAGCCGTCGTCTCTCTATGTATCGTCGGATTAGCCGGATTCTTAAACTGCTGTAACAGGAGATAGTTCGGATGCTCAGCAACAAGCTGCTCAGCTTTACGAACTGCGCCGGGCATACCTTCAGCACCCGGAGTGAGCACCACTTCTGCTCCAAACACAGCCAGAAGCTTTCTGCGTTCTATAGACATGGTCTCCGGCATCGTCAAAATAAGACGATAACCGCGTGCAGCGCTGATAAAAGCAAGAGCAATACCCATATTGCCACTGGTAGGCTCGACAAGCACAGTGTTCTTTTTGATATTGCCGGCTGCCTCCGCAGCATTGATCATTGAAATGCCGACCCTGTCCTTGACGCTGCTGAGCGGATTAAATGATTCCAATTTTGCCAGCACCTCAGCTACTGCATTCTTGTTAATTCTATTCAGTTTAACCAGCGGAGTATTACCAATAGTCTCCGTTATATTTGCCGCTATTTTTGCCATTGTATCGATTAACCTCCAAATTTATTAGCTACCTTAAATCCAGCAAACATCGATTACAGGCAACACATACAGATAATCATACATTCCTCCTTAACCGCCGAGACATTGCCAGATGTTTAGATGTTATACATCACCGTCTGTGAAGGAGATTTCTTTTGTTGCATCTCAACAACATCCTGCAATGTTTTTGCCTCAATGACCTTGAACATCGATTGATTCATCTCAGTCCAGACATCGCGCATAGCACAGAAATCAGAGCGTGTACAGGTGGAGCCGCTATCAATGCACTCTACCAGTGCCGTCAGACCGCCGAGCGCGGTAACCGCATCACTGAGCATAATCTGCGACGGTGGCCTGGACAGCATAATGCCACCTTTCGCCCCACGCTGGCTTTTTATCAGGCCTGCCGTCTTCAGCGGCATAAAAAGCTGCTCAAGATAGTGAACGGATATGTCCTGATTCGCAGCAACCTGTTTGATCAACATGTTACCCTCGCCATAATGCAGGGCAAGCTCGAGAAGCGCCCTTAGCCCATATCTGACACGAGTCGATAATTTCATAGGTTATTACCTCTATTGTTGACTATGTTGATAAAGATGATTCATTTTATAGAATAGCATGAAGGTTGTCAACAGATGCTGGTTTGACAGCATTTAAACCTTTTTAGTATACTAAACAATGTTTATCACAATGGTCAACAATAATATGTGTGTTGTTTTTATTGTAACTACCCAATGTGCCATGTGCCGCGGAGTATGCGGGCTGTAGTCATCAGCCTGTAGAACTCCGCTTCCCCGACGTATAACCATCATTACCCTTTTCCCGTACTGGTGTTACTGTCTAATTTTTTAGAAAAAAGGAGTTATTATGGCACAGGATTTTAATAGTAATAAAAAACCGGGACTGGCAACAATTGCCGTCCATGGCGGGCAGACGCCTGATCCGACGACTGGAGCGCGTGCTGTTCCCATTTATCAAACAACTTCGTACGTATTCAAGGATACAGATCATGCAGCCAAACTGTTTGCTTTAAAGGAATTCGGTAACATTTATACGCGGATGAATAATCCGACTACTGATGTTCTAGAAAAGCGAATAAGTTTGATTGAAGGCGGCGTCGCTGCGCTCGCTGTTGCCAGCGGTCAGGCAGCTTCAAGCCTGGCTCTGCTAGCCATCACCAGGGTCGGCGATGAGATAGTATCAGCCAACAACCTCTACGGAGGGACATATCAGTTGCTCCATTACACGTTTGCGAATCTGGGAAGAACAGTGCATTTCGTTGACTCCCAAAAACCGGAGCAGTTCAAGAAAGCCATTAATAAAAACACAAAAGCCATCTATGCTGAAACTATCGGTAATCCGAAGCTTGATGTGCCTGATTTTGAGGTTCTAGCAAAAATAGCACACGATGCCGGCATTCCCCTGATTATCGATAACACGGTTGGGGTGGGATTGGTGAGGCCTATAGAGCATGGTGCAGATATCGTGGTGTTATCCGCTACCAAATTTATTGGCGGCAGCGGGACATCGATCGGTGGCGTTATCGTCGATTCCGGCAAATTCGATTGGGGAAACGGCAAGTTCCCTGAGATATCCGAGCCTGACCCCAGCTACCATGGACTGAATTTCTGGGAGACGTTCAAAAATATCGAGGGAATGGGCAATGTAGCATTCATCGTAAAAGTACGAACACGCTGGCTGCGGGATATCGGTCCTGCGCTCAGCCCGTTCAATTCATTCCTGTTCATCACCGGCCTTGAGACTTTGCCTTTACGTCAACAGCGACATTCGGAAAACGCGCTCGAAGTGGCAAAATTTCTGAAGAGTCATCCGCGAGTCGGCTGGGTCAATTATCCGGGGCTTGAGGACAATCCCAACCATGCTGTAGCAAAAAAGTATTTACGAGGGCATTATGGCGCTCTTGTCGGATTCGGTATCAAAGGAGGCCTGGAAGCAGGTAGAAAGTTCATCCAGTCAGTAAAGCTGCTATCCCATCTCGCCAACATCGGGGATGCAAAGACTCTGGTAATTCACCCCGCCTCCACCACTCACCAACAATTGACCGCACAGGAACAGGAGGCAACCGGTGTCACACAGGATTTCATCCGGCTATCGATCGGCATAGAGGATATCAACGATATCAAGGAGGATATCGATCAGGCTCTCAGGGCATCTGCCTGATGCAATAGTCTGATTTTGGAGGGTAGTTCACATGAGCGCGTTACCGTTGCAACAAGTGCCTAAAAAAGTAGTGATTTTCGATAACAATAGTTCGGAGGATGAAAGAAGGAGCAATACGGGCATGCCATCCGGATCAGTGGGTACCGTTGTTACGCAATACTTCAGTTTTGGAGATCCTCCTGACCGGCTCACACTGCAAAACGGCGCACAATTAGGGCCAGTAACGCTTGCGTATGAAACCTATGGAGCACTCAATGCTGATAAAAGCAATGCGATCCTGATCTGCCACGCACTCTCCGGAGATGCACATGCGGCCGGGTGGCACTCCGATGATGATAAGCCGGGGTGGTGGGATGAGATGATCGGTCCCGGCAAGGCATTCGATACCAACCTCTATTTTGTCATCTGCTCGAATGTGATCGGCGGATGCAAAGGTTCAACGGGACCGTCATCAATCAATCCCATTGCGGGCAAACCATATGGTATCGATTTTCCGTTGATCACAATACAGGATATGGTCAACGCACAGGTCCGGCTGATCAAGCATCTGGGCATAGACCGTTTGTTATCCGTTGTCGGGGGATCGATGGGCGGCATGCAGGTATTATCATGGCTCATCGACCACCCCGATAAAGTGCTCAGCGGCATTCCGATTGCAACTTCCTTGAGACATACACCACAGCAGATAGCTTTCAACGAAGTGGGCAGACAGGCAATTATCGCCGATCCGGAATGGCAAAACGGGGCATATTATGAAGGCGTTGGACCGGCTAAAGGGCTCGGCCTGGCACGAATGATAGGGCATATAACCTACATGAGCGATAGCTCAATGGCTGAAAAATTCGGCAGGCAACGGCAGGACGATCAAAACCCGTTCAAGTTCACCGGTGAATATGAAGTTGAGCAATATCTTCAGTATCGCGGAGACAGTTTTGTGAAACGGTTCGATGCCAACTCGTACCTGTATATCACCAAGGCACTGGATAACTTTGACGCCTTCGGAGGCAAGCCTATTGCACAGGTTCTCAAAGGCATCAACGCCAGGCTGCTTATACTTTCGTTCAAATCTGACTGGCTATATCCATCATATCAATCGAAGGAGATCGTAAAAGCTGCACAGGCGGCCGGTATCGACGTAACGTACTGTGAGATCGATTCAAGCTACGGACATGATTCTTTCCTGATCGAGACAGAAGAGGAAACACACCTGATAAAGCACTTCCTGCGAAGGGTTTCCACTGGCAATGGAGTTACAAATGAATACGAAATATAATGATATCCGTCCGGATCACCGCATTATTCTAAACATGATTCCCGAAGGTGCGACTGTCCTCGACCTGGGATGTGGCAGCGGCGATCTCCTCCTTCTGCTTACCAGACTAAAAAGAATTACGGGACGCGGCATCGAAATAGACGAACAGGCGATTCATAGTTGCGTTGAAAAAGGCCTGAGCGTCTTCCACGGCGATATAGATAGCGGTATCGCCGATTATGCCGATAAGTCGTTTGATTTCGTCATACTTAATCAAACGTTACAACAGGTTAAGAACTTAGAGAGCGTACTTGCTGATTCTCTGCGAATCGGATCGAATACCATCGTAGGATTTCCAAATTTTGCATATGTGAAATCACGATTCCAAATATTTTTTAC
>DIKB01000040.1:12530-13173 GCA_002421445.1 Dehalococcoidia bacterium UBA5629
TTCTTTAGCATTTCGGATTTCAGTAAATACTGTGAAACGAAGCAAATCGGCATTAAAGAAAAGCATTTTTCGCTTGGACAAAAGCGAATAACAATCCTCCCCAACCTTTTTGCCGATACTGCTCTGTTTCTACTGACTACATAAAAAACGTTTCCTCGTTATTCATGCAAACAATATTGCTCAGGTAATAGATTATTAATTTGATGGATATTTCAAAGTAGACCACTACCGATTATTCTGATGACAAGTTCGTAACAACCTGTCCATGGTCGATGGTGATTGCTCGCAATTGGGTATCTACCTCGTTACTGATGATATGCTTGCCATTCCTCTTTACAACATCTAAAAGCTCATAAAAGAATTCAGTATTGCGAGAGAGGATGGAGAACCAATATTGACAGTTGATGGATGTAATGTATTAAAAGCCAAAGATGCAGCAAAGGCTGGAGATGTTTATCTTTCAATGGCTAAATCCATATTCAAGAGCAAGGAATTTATGGGGTTAAGAAGGCAATACTTTAGAACCAAGAGACTGGAATACTCTTTAAAACAGTTTATTTCGGAAACTCTTATGAGTGGGGCTTATGAAAAACAATAGGAAAACATTCAAGGGTACATGTGGAGTGAACCCTTAGGGCTGGAC
>DIKB01000113.1:0-989 GCA_002421445.1 Dehalococcoidia bacterium UBA5629
CCACTCTGCCCCCGCCGATTTTGGGTACGAGCGCCTGCGTTATCACGCCCAGCAGAACGGAGGCCAGCCTCGTCTGCGCCATGGGGCGCTCGTGAGGCGGGAACAGGTCAACGATTCTTTCGATGGATTGCGGGGCACTCGGTGCATGGCCTGTGGATAGAACGAGGTGTCCCGTCTCCGCAACAGTGAGCACGGCTGACGCCGTCTCCAGATCTCTCATCTCGCCGACGAGGATAACGTCGGGGTCCTGTCTCAGAACGTATTTCAATGCACCGGCAAATGAGTGTGTATCACTGCCAATTTCCCGCTGAGATATGGCGCATTTAATGTTCGGGTAAAGGTATTCAACCGGATCTTCGATTGTGATAATGTAACGCCGCTCGGTCTTATTTAAATGCTGAATCATCGCTGCCAGCGTGGTGCTTTTGCCTGATCCTGTGGGGCCGGTTATGATGATCAATCCCCGCGGCCTTGTTATCAACTCTTTACATACCTGGGGTAGGCCTAATTGATCTAAGTCCGGGATATCCGGCGGTAATATACGAATAGCCAGGCTGATGGATCCCTGCTGCAGGCAGGCGTTGCAGCGCACCCGCCCTCCATCCGGCAGTGTGTAAGCAAAATCAAGCTCGGGGTCTTTTTTGAACTGTTCTTTTTGTTCACGGGTGGTTAAGCTGTCAAATAATTTAACCAGACCCTCAGAATTCAGTGCTGGAGTTTTTTCCAATGGCCGCAAGTCACCTTGCAGATCACCGTCGATGCGGTATAGCGGCGGGCAGGAGACAATCAGGTGAATATCAGAAGCCCTTCTTTTTTTTGCCTGATCAATAAGCTCACTTATTTCCATATGAATATCATTACTGTAGTTGCAGAATAAATGACCATTTGCTGCGTTCCGTCTCACGCATATCGGCGAGTATCACTTTGGGGAATCTGCCGCTGTCTCGCAATGATTTGGTGTAGTTGAGAACGGTGGCTTTATCCGGTGC
>DIKB01000113.1:1022-9744 GCA_002421445.1 Dehalococcoidia bacterium UBA5629
GCGGGCAGCAGGCTGGTGATCTGTGCCAGATCAAGGTTAACTTTTCCCCGCATCGCTTTGATTGCACTCATGGTGTCCTGTACGAATTTATCGGTTGCTTTTAAGGCATCAATTTGTCCCTGCATCTGTTTTGTCCAGGCATTGATGATCCGTGTATTCTCAACTTGAACCTCGGTCTGTGCAAGTCGACTCTGCAATTCAGAGGTTCTGGCGACTGCCTGCTGCGTTATTAGTATCATCGGAACGATGATGACTGCGGCGATTCCGAGGACTATCCATGGCACAATATCCGCAATCGGGCGCGGTTTCGGCAGATATATTTTAGGAGTGGTGTCCAGATTGACCCTCAGGGGAATTTTGCTGTCCTTGATCTGTCTGAGTGCCAGACCGATGGGAATAGCATATTCTGATTGTTGGAAATCTGCCGGAGCATCCAGCCATCGCGGTAATGGTTTCACTGTGTAGCTCAGCGTTTGTTCCAGCATCTCGAATTTATCACCGCTGACAAACGCGGCGGTGCTGGAAGTGAGAGGATTGTCCTTATGTGCGGAATTGTAGAATGATATTGTTCTGTCCAATTCCTCTTTTATAATTGTTGCTTTATCCGATTGTGCTATTTCTCCAGAGGGAAAAGGCACACTGCGAAGTAACTGGGGAATGCCATCTATCATGATGACGATATCGAAGCTGAGCGGCTGAACGTTGAGTATAATGGCATTTTTTTCATCGGCAGTACGTGCGATTGCCAGCGGCGTGATATCCATACCGCGTAATTGCAGTCCGGAAAGCTGTAATGTTGCCAGAATTGAATCCACCGTGGTGCGTGGAACTCCGACCATGCACAACAGCGTTTCCGTATCGGATATATCTATCATTTGCCATGAGGTATACAGTTCATCGAGCGCTATGGGCATCGCCCGCTCCAGTTCGTGGCTGGCTGCTTCGTTTGCCAGGTTTTTTTCGATATGCGGAAGGCTGGCAACACGGTAGATAGCATGGATACCATTAATGCTGGTGATGACCTCTCTATCGCCGAAGTGTTCGTTTGTCAGAAGGTCTCTGATCTGACGGCTCACCCCCTCTTTATCAATGACAATGCCGTTCTCAACCATAGCCGGCTCAAGCGATATGGTGGCCGCTTTTTCCACGTGTTTCTCTGCAAACTGCAGGATTCTTATTCGAGTATCTTCTATATCGATTGTAAGCATATCCAGCGCTCTATTCGAGGATTTTTATTTCCCATCCGCTTATATTTGCTGTGAGTACCTTGATATAAAATTCGCCATTACCCTTCAAAATGTCTTTCGTACCGTTGAAGCTGTTGGTTGTCGCTGAAACGGTTTCAAGGTATCTGCCGGTGTTATCTTTTTTGTAGACGAAGAAGCTGAATGCCGCCCATTTGGGGTCGGTTGGGGCTGCTTTCCAGTCCACACGCCATTGAGGTCTGCTGATCTTAAAAGAGTCAGTTGTTTTATCCTGTTTGTCCGTAAACGTCTGTATGGTTTTAGTCGTGATCAATGGCATCTTCTGGTTTGCCGATACTAATTCTTTGCCAAGAATGCTGATGACGATATTTGCGGTATCCCGATCACCTTCTTTTGCCGCCGGTTTAAAAGCGACTTTTTGAATCGTGGCGGTCGGGAAACGCTGATCGAGATCAAGAAGGAAATTCTGAAATTTCGGTATCTGTCCGGAAAGGTCTACATCGAACGTGATTGATGGGAAATCAGTATTCGTGGTTCCCACCTTGATTATTTGGGTAGAATAGGAAACCATTGTTTTGGTTATCTCCATCCCGTTGGTTTTCGCCAGCTCCAGAAACTGATCGATAATCTCGGGGCTCTGGTCGAGATCGGGGAAGGCACTGTTTTTAGAATCGATCCCCCTCCGTGTCTGGATCAGCAGAGTTTCCAGGTTTGCCTGCTGCACATCGGGAGATTGTTGTCCTCCGGTGGCTTTTTGCAGAATAGCGAGCTGCTGGTTGATCGTATCCTGATTTGCCGTCTGATCACGATAGATGAGAAACAGCGGGATGAACACAATCAGGAAGATGCCGGCGAATAGCACGGTAAGCAGCGACGAGCTTATCTGCAGCTTCTTAGGCGATGGTTTGGTTTGTTTATTACGATCTATCATCTATATAAACTATTTGTTTCGGCATTAGAAGTATTTTAGGTGGCCTTATCGTTCTCTAGTGTAGCATGTTGCCAGTCGCATGACCAGATGATTATTATAGCTCTATTGTATTGTATATGTACGGATATCAATGGCGCTGACTGTTTGCCCTGAACCTCCGCCGCCTCCTCCGGGAAGATCGCCGCGTCCTCCAATGCCGGCAAGGTAATAAATGCGGCTGCTGTTTCCTGTGGTCAGGCTTACAGTTCCTATGGCGCAGCCGCAAAGCATACCATTATTCGATAAAGATACCGATCCCCTTATGGCGTAGAGCACTGCTTCTACCCATCGTGCTCCTGAACCAGATGACCCATAAAGGGAAATGTTGCCATTGACTGAGACAATGATTGGCAGGTCCAGTGCGACGCTGCTATGCGTTATGGCGTTACCTGTTAAATCGATATTGCTTTCTGCGAGGATAGGGCTATCCCTGTTAAGATAATACTTTTTGAATGCAGCGTTTCGGTTTCCTGCCATAGCAATATAATCGTTGATATAAAGAATATTTCCAACGTTGATAACGGCATTTCTTTCGGTTTTAAAATACCCACCAACATATGCAGTGTTGTCAAAGGTTACGGTATTATCATCGGATATTAAGACGTATCCATTGACCTTGACCGGTCCAAGGAAGACTACCTTAGCCGAAGACGAGATTGTCAGATTACCATCTACGCACACCGTGTCGCTGAATGTTACTGTACCGTTTCGAGATATACTGAGGTTGCCGGAAACATGCTCGGCATTTGGGTAGGTTATATTGCCTGACCCTGTGATAGGCCAGTTGCTGCTTTGTGTAACCGGGGGACAGGTTATAGTCATGGCTTGTGTCTTGCAGTTCTGTGCCCACGTATCGATCTCCGGTGGAGGCAGGAGTGGAGGAGACCCTGGATACTGCTGCCCGGCAATGGTAGAGTTGGAATCTTTTGTGATCGTGCCAACGGCACTGGCATCGCCGTCCACGTAGCAGCCACCGTAGAGAGTTATGTTGCCTGGAGTGCCACCGGCGTATATATCTGCCGCAAGGGGGGTATCAGCTTGGACAATGGTGTTACCACCGAATTCAATGTTGCCGCTGAGACCGGTAAGCGCATTATCGAAGATCGTTGCGCCTCCGCTGAAAGTAAGATCAGCGTCTGATATTATGGTAACGCTGCTGCTGCCATTAGTGGCAGAGGATGTAATTCTGAAAGTAGTTCCATTCAGATTATCTATGGTTATCACCGGTGTTCTGCCGTTGACGGTATCGGAGAATGGCAGAGGGACCTGTTGTCCTGTAGTTGGCAATGCGAGACTGACATCGTTCTTTATTCGCCAATAAGCATATTCCATGCCGGCGCTTGCTGCATAATTATTTCGATCAACCTCGTCTATTGTCATTGTGGCGATAAGCGATGTCTGGGCGAGCTGGGCGGTGGGAACGATAAATAAGCCGCCAAGCAACATCAGAATCAATGCCATTGGCAGGGCAAAGCCCTGTTCAGTTTGTAGTATTCGTTTGATATTCATTATTTTACCTTTATGGTTTTACTATGGTGATGGCGCACGCTGTGTTGCGTTGTATTTCCTCATTACTGTCGTTGTACCCATAATTGCGGCAACCTGAAATGAGAGATCATGATTCAGATAGCTGATAATTTTAGTGCTGTTTGTCGGATCGCTGATTGGGTTATAGTAGACGTATTCCGATATCATAGTAATTTCCCCTGATGTCCCAGTGCGCAAAAGTTTTTTCATGCCGTTATCCATGTCTTCAAACCGATAGGTTATTGTGACATTAGCTGAGCCAACGACTGCCAGTGTCAGTTTGAGAAATTCTCCGGCACCGGTGGGTGCGGTATCAATTTCTTGCGCAGTCTGTACGTCTCGAGAGATTGAAAGACCGGCTGCTTGTACCTGCCGCAGCGTTATTATTTGGTTGTTGGTCTGCGGCGTATTATTCATAATAGTGAATGTTGTCATAGCCATCATGCCACCGAGAAAGCTCATTATGCCCATAACTACGATCATTTCAATGAGAGTGAATCCCCTGTCGTTATTTATCAATAATTGAATTGTCTTCATGATACTTATCTGTTCATCTTATAATCTTCAAATATTAGAATGGTTGTGCCACCATGTGTCACGGCAACTGTAATCTTCTGTAATCCATCGTCATTGGCGGTGCCGTCCGTTTTAGGGTCGAGGCGTTGCGGCGTGATGATCAGATCATAGCCTGTCGGTATATCACCGGCGGCAAGTTTCTGATACTGTGGTGGATTATTTATGCTGTCGTATGACTGGCTACGTATACATTCCAACTGGCTTTTTCCTAAGCTTTCTGCGATCACCCTGTCCTGATGGACTAACGTTGCGATTGATGTGGTTTGCATGGCGCCGAGAAATGCTACTGTGACTATGCCGGCGATCGCAAGAGCGGTCAGCGTCTCTATCAGAGATATACCGCGGTCGTCTTTAAGATATTGCGCGATAGTAGCGAAAATGCCGGATGATGTTCTGCTCATTCCTATCTTCCCCCGATCAAGTTGAGGCTTGAATAGAGCGGCATGAAAATAGAGAGCGCCAGGAATCCGACTGCTATGCCGATGATTATCGTCATAATTGGTTCGATCATGCTGACAAGTGTCTGAGTTCTGCCGTCGGCTTCCATCTCGTAGTTTTCAGCAACGGTTATCAATGTATTATCGAGCGTTCCTGTTGCCTCGCCGACCTTGACCATCTCTACCATGAGGGGTAAAAATACCTTTCTTTTTCTCATCGGCGCTGACAGTCCTTCCCCTTTGAGCATGTCCTTTTCCACTGCGTTCAATGCCAGTGTTACGACGACGTTGCCGCTCGATTGCGCTGTGAGGGTCATGATTTCCGGTAAGGGTAGGCCTGCCCTGAATAGCAGAGACATGTTGCGGGAACATCGGGCGAGCTCCGTGAGTAAATACAATCGGCCCACTACAGGCAGCTTTAACATGAGCAAATCACGGTAGTAGCGGCCGGAAACGGATTTGCTGTACAGATATGCCAGCAGCACAAGTGCTAACAGGGCGATGCTAACATAAAGTCCGTATGAATTCATGAATCCTACGACAGCCAGGAGAAGTTTGGTCGTTATCGGCAGTTCTCCTCCCAGTTGTGTGAACATGTTGACGATCGGTGGGAGAACTACGGTGGTCATAAGGATACCGACAAGGATTCCCACGCAGACGACAATGGCAGGATACGTAAGTGCGGTCTTCAATTTTGATATGGTTGCGTTTTGCCTTTCAGCATAGATTGCAAGGCTTCTCAACACACCTTCAAGACCGCCGGTTTGTTCTCCGACGGCAACCATTTTCTGATAGATTCTGGAGAAAACGTGAGGATGTTTGGACAGCGCGACGGAGAGAGCGCTGCCGCTGCGGAGGTCAGTGATGACTTGAATGAGCGATTTTCTCAATACCGCGTCATTTACCTGAGCTTGCAGCAATTCAAGGCTCTGGACGATGCCGAGACCTGATTCCAATAGCAGCGCGAGCTGCTTGGAAAATAGGATCATTTCAGAGGATTTTACGTTTCCCTGGAAAAAATTGCTTAAATCAGGGAGGAAAGGGGTTATTACCTTGAGACTAACGAGTTTATAGCCGATGTTGGAGAGCATATCCTGCGCCGTGGCTTCATCGACGGCTGATATCGTTCCCTTAATCAGTTGTTTATCCCTGGTATAGCCTACATACGTGAACTGCATAACTAACGGCTCCTATTGTTTCCTGCTCTTACTTATTCAATTGTATACACATTACGCAAAACTTCATAGGGAGTGGTGATACCAAGCTTTGCTTTTGCCATACCATCGCGCGCCAGCGTCACCATACCATCCTGTATTGCCTGCCATTTTAGCTCAGTGATGCCGACGCCGCCAATTATCATTCTTCTGATCTCATCTGATATGCGCAGTATCTCAAAAACGCCTGTCCTGCCGAGGTATCCCGTGTAAGCGCAGGCTTTGCAGCCGGCACCATAGGAGAATTCGCTTCTATCTTCGCCGGTTTCTCGTTTGTAAGCCATCTGCTCATGTACCGGCACGGTGATAGTACGTGCGCAGTGCGGACATACTTTCCTCACCATGCGCTGCGCAACAATGCCGACGATTGATGAGCAGATGAGAAACGGTTCTACGCCCAGATCAATCATTCTATAAAGGACGCCTACAGTATCATTGGCGTGTACCGATGATAGAACAAGATGACCGGTGAGGGCTGATTGCACGGCGATCTGAGCTGTTTCGCTATCTCTGATCTCGCCGACGAGGATGATATCGGGATCGAGCCTGACAATCGATCTCAGAGCGTTGGCAAAGGTCAATCCGGCTTTGATATTCACCTGTATCTGGTTCATACCGGCGAAGTGGTATTCGACGGGGTCTTCCGTTGTGATGATGTTTTTATTATCCTTGTCCATCGAGTTGAGAGCGGCGTACAACGTCGTTGTTTTGCCGGCACCGGTCGGACCGCTGACGAGCACCATGCCATATGGCACCTTGAGCATATCTTCAAATCTCTTCTGGAGTTCCGGCAGGAAACCGATCTGGGAGAGCGCCATAGCTGCCAGGGTTTTATCAAGGAGGCGGAGCACAGCCATCTCTCCATGGATGGTGTTTATCGTGGCGACACGTACATCGATCGGTCTTCCCTTCGCTTGTATTGAGAACTGCCCATCCTGTGGTCGCAGGTGATCTGCGATATTCATACCTGAAAGTATTTTGATACGCGAGATCAGCGGGCCGTGTACATTGGCGGGTAGCATGCTTACCGTATGCATAAGGCCGTCAATGCGATAGCGGACGCGGAGCTTACTCTCATCGGGTTCAATGTGGATATCCGATGCGCGTGATTTCACCGCCTCGTTAATGATCAGTGTAAGCGCACGGGCGATCGGTGAATCATCGGTTAACTCGCTACCCATCTCCTCCCGTGCCAGCGCTTCCGGTGTTGATGTGATCAACCCGAACTGTTTGGCTATATCGCCCAACGCTTTATAGTTAAAATCGATTGCATTCTGAATGTCGTTTGCCGTTGCCGGCACCGGCACAATTCTCTTTTTCGTCCTGGCTGCCAGTGCTGTGATCGTCAGGATATCATCAGGGTCTGCCATAGCGACCCTGAGTGTATTACCTTCGATGGAGAGTGGCACCGCACGGTATTTTCTGGCCAGTTCTTCGGGGATAAGTTGCAATGCCTCTGGTGATGGGGTCTGGGTGAGCATGTTCAGACGGCCGATATCCGGCCCGGCACCTTTTGTCTCTTGCGAGACTTCTGCCAGCAGCTTATCCGATATCTTTTTATAATCGTCTACCATTGTCTTTTCCTTGATCATTACCAGATCAACCTCCAGTTTAATCCAGTCGCAGCGAATTTACTATACGTAATCTCCGGTTTGCGCTGCACTTCTATTACCATTTCTACGAGTAGTGTAACAAAGGAATGTAAAAATTCTCGTAAACAAACGGTAATTAAAAAGTAAACACCCGGTAAAAATTTAGTAAACATCATTTATTACTCTTCCTATCTAAAACTATAGTAAATACCAATCAAATACAAGGTGTTTTGTTTTCCTTTGCCCTCGACCTTAGTCATGGTAACGGTAGTACCTTAGTCGCCGGTACGTAGTTATGCTATTGAAATGACCAGTCAATAACTAGATAAATACAAGTTAAATACTAAAATTATACTGATAAAAGACTTGACAAATACTAGTCATATGCTATTATGGTAGTAGTGGTAATGGATGTATGGATGAGCTGAAGATGCCGGTATGAACGGATTAAAGAGCCTGCGCGAACAACGGCTGATAACACAGGAAGAGCTTGCTGCCGCATCCGGTCTGGCAGTGGCAACGGTCTCACGTCTCGAAAGAGGTAAGGCAAAGCCTTCTTTAAAGACTATAAGGCGACTGGCGAAAGCACTGGATGTCAGTCCTCAGGGCTTACGCGAATTATTGATTTCAGGGCAGACGCTGCTTGATATGGAACAATCGACTTTTCACGGTCTGTGAGTGCTGGAGTGAATATGAGACGTAGTTCCCTCACCTCAAAAATCGTACAGAGCACTCCTGTATGTGTGGCGTCTCTTTTGATTGTAACACTGCTTATAATTCCGTTCATTGAAAGTGCTCCTGTGCAGGCGGCGCGCCAGTCCCAGCTGCAGTGGTCGATTGTCGATACTCCCAGTATCGACAATAATACTGTTGTCCTCTCTTCCGAAATCAATGCTGTCGCCATCGGTCCTGATGATCAGACGATGTATGCTGTCGATATACCCCACAGCAAGCTGTACAAATCAACGGATGCCGGCGTTACCTGGAAAGATGTTGTCACGGCAGGCCTTACGGCAGCAGGTGCAAAATTGCCCATCTGGGATATCTCGATTGCTCAAGACGATGTGAACTTCGTTGTTGCGATTACAGATGGTACTGGTGCTCCGAATGGACCAAAACAGGTTTATGCCTCCACCGATGGGGGCAATAGTTGGCAGAGCGCCGGTTTTCCAGCTACGCTAGCTGCCGATGAGTATGTCAG
>DIKB01000052.1 GCA_002421445.1 Dehalococcoidia bacterium UBA5629
CTCTATGGCCTGTGTGAAAGCATCGTCCGTATGGTAGTGGCGCTGAAGAAGGGTGCGTTCCGGGAACCTGTATACTTTGCCGGCGGTGTAGCTGCTAATGCTGCAGTTGTTAGGACGTTGAGTAGCGCAGTTTCAGCACGGAACGGACATCAGGTTCAGATCACTGTCTCCGAACGCTTCCGATATATTGAAGCCCTGGGGGCAGCATTGCTGTCGAAAGATAAACAGGCTCGGGTAAGACTGCTTCCCGAGACTGAGAAGGGGCAGCGTTACTTCGAGATGCCGAAATTGGAAAAAATGTCATCTCATGACAGCACGTCCGTGCGGCCTATTGGACAATCATGCCGCGGATATCTCGGTGTGGATATCGGTTCCACCAGCACCAAGGCTGTCATCATTGATGAATCAGGTAGTGTGCTGGCGAAGAGCTATCTGATGACCGCCGGCCGGCCGGTTGATGCTATAAAGAGCGTCTTCGGCAATCTGCTTAAAGATGGAGCGGCGAAAGTTACGATTCTCGGAGTTGGTGTCACCGGCTCGGGACGTTACCTCGTGGGCAGCCTCATCGGCGCCGATTTGATTAAAAATGAGATCACTGCGCAAACAAGGGCGGCGGCTGAGCTCGATCCTGATGCTGATATTATTGAGATCGGCGGACAGGATTCCAAACTCGTCAT
Organism: Dehalococcoidia bacterium UBA5629; assembly: GCA_002421445.1. Lineage (GTDB taxonomy): Bacteria > Chloroflexota > Dehalococcoidia > GIF9 > UBA5629 > UBA5629. The sequence continues at coordinate 678 of DIKB01000052.1, forward strand.
TAAACGGAATGGTGTGGTGGTCGATTACCAGATGAATAAGGCATGTGCAGCGGGGACGGGCAGCTTTATCGATGAACTGGCAGAGATGCTCGGTGTCTCTGTTCATAATGGGGAGTTCGCCAACCTCGCTTTCGAAGCTTCTCATACTATAGATCTCGGCACGCGGTGCGCCGCCTTCATGGGCCAGGCGGTTGCTTCCGCTCAACAGGAAGGTGTTTCGATTCAAGTGATCACAGCTAGCCTGGCAAATTCGATCGCCAAGAACTACCTTTCGAAAGTGGTCGGGACGAGAAAGCTCGGCAAAAAAGTTATTCTTACGGGAGCGGTATTTTATAATCAAGCTGTCGTCTCTGCGTTCAACAAACAGCTCGAAGATAAAACGCTCATGGTTCCGGATCATAAAGAGGTTACCGGTGCCATCGGGGCGGCACTGCTGGCAAAAAACGATCTGCGCGGCAATACGTCACGATTCAAAGGATTTCAGGGAGTTATTGATAGCACGTGTGCGTTGTCCACTTTTATCTGCAAAGGTTGCGATAATAATTGCACTATTACCCGCATGGAAATACAGGACGAACCCCCTTCATTCTACGGGAGCAGGTGCGATAAATACGACAGCGTTTCTGGACAGACGAAGCAGGAGACATATTTTGATGAGCGGGAACGGCTACTGTTTAGGGATTATAAAGAGGGTGTTGGTACCGGGCCTTCGGTGGGTATCCCCCGTGCGCTTCTTATTTATGATTATGCGCCTCTATTGATCGGTTTCCTCAACGCTCTTGATGCCAGAGTTTATCTTTCCGGTAAAACGAATAAGGAGATTATGGAGCAAGCCATCGAGCTGAGCTACACAGATAGCTGTTTTCCTGTTAAGCTCCTCCATGGTCATATTGCCGCTCTTTCCAAAGTCGATTACATCCTGTACCCCTGTGCTCTTCGCCTCGGGGAGAAGGATGGCGATGAGAATCAGAAATATGCCTGTCCGCTGGTTCAGGCATCCCCGTTTATCGTCAGGGAGGTTCTTGATCTCAACGGCAAGCTCTTGACGCCGTTCATTGACTTCAGTCGCGGCGATGGCGATGTTATCGATAGTCTGACTGATGCAGCGATGGCAATGGGATACAGTAGAAATATCGCCGGACAGGCGGCACGGTCTGGCATAGCTGCGCAAAAGCGATTTGAATCTGATAGGACTATGGCTGGCGAGCGAATTTTGAAAGAGCTTCATGCGAGTAAAAAGCTCGGCGTCGCGTTATTTGCGCGGTCGTATATGTTCCAAGATGCGGGAGCGAATCTCGGCATTGCTGAAAAACTGACGCAACTTGGTGTGGTTCCAATTCCGCTGGATTTTTTGCCGTTAAACACTATCGATCCAAAGAAATATTCAGATCGGCCTTACTGGCTTTACGAAAGCAAGCAGATCGCCGGCGTAGCGCTTACTGCTGCCGATTCCCAGATCTATGGGCTGGTGCTTACCAATTTCGGCTGCGGACCGAACTCGTTCATCCTGCGCATTGTCGAGGATATTATGGGCGGCAAGCCTTTGGGGCAGCTTGAGATCGACGAACATGCTGCTGAGGCAGGCATCGTTACCCGCCTTGAAGCGTTTGTCGATACGATTATAGGATTTTCGCAATCGACGCAGCAAACAGACAAACGCGATAATCATGTTTATCGCGGCAGTGCTACCATTGTCAGGTCTCACAAAACACTGCTGTTACCCAGAATGGCAAATCACGCCGTTGCTATCGGTGCTGCTATGGAAGCATGCGGCGCCAGTATTATCGTTCTTCCCGAACCGGATGAGCGGAATCTGCTCTACAGCAACGCTGTAACCACGGGGACGGAATGTTTGCCATATCGCGTTACCCTCGGGGACTTTATTCGGTTCCACCATGAAAATGGTGTAGATTTTACGCAGTATGAAGGTTTCATGACCGGTTCCTATGGCCCCTGCCGTCTGGGGAAATATTCTATCGAACAGATACGTATCCTCAGGGAAATGGGATTCGATTTGCCTATCAGGACTACCGTATCCAATAGTGCCTACCGTGATATCAATCTTGGTCAGGGGTTTGAGCGACTGGCGTGGCAGGGTATGGTTGCCGTCGATTATCTGGAAAAACTTCTATGGCGCACGCGCCCTTATGAGAAGGAGAAAGGCATGGCGGATGCTCTGTTCGATGAGTATCTGGCACGGCTTGCCGGTCATATTCGCAAAAGAGAATCGATTGATGCTGTTCTGGATGATTCTGTGAAGATGTTTAAATCGATTATAGATAAGCATATTGAGCGGAAACCCGTCGTCGGTATCAACGGGGAAATCTATCTGCGCTCCAACAGTTTCAGCAATAGCAACCTGTGTAAAGCGTGCGAGGATGCAGGGCTGGAGGTAGTTGTTTCCCCGATGAGCGAATGGATCAAGTACACCTCGTATCGCAATGTTGAGGACGCTATCCGTTATAAGAATCTGAAGAAAATGATCGTTGGCTCCATTAAAAAACGCATCCAGGACAGGGATGAGCAGAAGATAGCAGGCTATTTCAAAGATTTAATAGGTGAAGCAGAGCCGTCTACATCTGCTCTACTGGCAAAATCAGGCAGATATCTCTCCTCGCGATGCGGTAGTGAGGCGGTGTTGAGCATCGGCAGCGGCATTGACTGGATGGAGAGGCCTCATTTTGCCGGCGTCATATCGGTTATGCCTCATGGCTGTATGCCCGGCGGCATCGTCGCTGCTATGGCGGAGAAATTCGGGGGGCGGTACGAAAAGCCTTGGATCAGCCTCACCTACGATGGATTCCTTGAGACTAACAACCTCTCTAAAATAAACAGCTTCGCCGAAGTTATCCGTTTCTCCAGGCTGGGAAAACGCGGGTCCAGCTAATCTCCACATTGTCAGAAGATTCCACACGACGAATCGAGCTTAAATCCCTTTTCATGAAACAATGTAAGACAAGCTTTGACAACAGCGGTATCGTACAAAATACCCGATTGCTGTTTTAATTCTTCCAGCGCTTTATCCAGTCCGATAGCCGGTCGATAAGGCCTGTGAGAGGATATGGCCTCAACGACATCGGCAACTGCCAGTATTCTGGATTCCAGAAGTATATCGTTTCCCATTAATCCCTGGGGATATCCTGATCCATCTAACCTCTCATGATGCTGAAACACGATCTGTGCTATTGGCCACGGGAATTCGATGTCTTTCAGTATGTCAAAGCCTACCTGAGAGTGTGATTTGACCATATCGAATTCGGGTTCCGATAGTCTTCCCGGTTTGCTCAGAATTTCCGCAGGAATATATATTTTGCCAATGTCATGAATAATACCGGCCATCTGCAGTCCTTCAATTTGCTCTTCAGATAATCCCAATTCTCCGGCTATGGCACAGGCAATTCTGGCAGCACGTTTCTGATGCCCCGCCGTATACGGATCTCTATGCTCAACAATAGTTGCTATGGCATTAACCATACCGTCAGAGGCTTTGCGCAGGTTATTAAGACTATGTTCCAATTTCTCTTCTGTTTGTTTACGAACTATTATGCTGGCAAGCGCGTTAGCGAAGAGATTGAGAAAACCATCCTCAGCTTTGCTGTACACATGGCCGTCCCTGATGTAGGTGTTAATAACCCCCAGTGTTTTTCCTGCAAATACCATTGGGACACAATAATGCCCGTGCGGGTTTATTCCGGTATATCTGATTTCATGCTCATCTGTAATGGTGCTGGCAAAGAGTAATTGTTGTGTTTTTGCTGCTCGCCCGCAGAGGCATTTGCCGAAGGGTATTCTGGCGCAATCGTTCCGGATGAATTCACTGAGATTGGAATGTACAGTCATGACAAGCTCGCCGGTATTATCATCGGTAAGAAATATGCACCCTTTCGATTCCAGCGCAAGCCATTTAACCGAAATGAGAAGGTTGAATGCACGTTCCAGCAGTTTGTTTAGTGGTATAGAATCCAGAGCCAGTTGTGATAGTGAATAAAGGATTGCCTGTTCCTCGTAATTTTTCTGAATGGTGATTTCATTTCGTTTCTTTTCACCTATCTCCCGCGCTGCGTGAAAGAAAACGGTATGGCCGTCTGCAGTGTAAAATGAGGTTGGATATACTTCTGTTTCCATCCAGAGTTTGGGGTGGGGATCATAAAACTCGCGAATAACGCTTCCCTTTGTTTTTACCGCTTCCTCTAGCGGGCATCCAGGGAAGGGTTCATCCAGTCCGTGAATCACACGCGGACAGAATTTGCCTATTATTTCGTCTGCCTGTAGTCCTACTGCATTATACGTTGCTTTATTTGCCAACAATATATGATGTTCTTCGTCAATGAGCATGACATATGAAGGGAGAGCATCCAGCATTATCTGAATATGGGCCTTTGCTCTATTATCCAAAAGAGTCGATCCGGAGTTATGCTGTAACAATTTTCTCTTCCATGTCTTTATTATGAAGGCGGAGTGAGTTAGCTGTTCATGCAATATAGAGTTTAGATTTCGGATATCTTAATGTCAATACGTAAGCTTTTGAGTTTTTTAGCATACCTGTTCCTACACTATGATATGATAGCAGGAAACGGCAACAGAGGAGTGGTGCTATGACTGGCTGCGATTCGGCTTTGATACGAGGATACGTACAGGTCTATACCGGCAACTGCAAAGGAAAGACGACGGCTGCTCTCGGTCTGGCGTTTCGCGCGATGGGACGCGGCTTTAAAACATATATCGGGCAGTTTATGAAGGGACAGAAATATGGCGAGCTTGAGGCGGCACAGATGGTCAAGCCTTATATCACCATCGAGCAGTTCGGCAAGGATACATTTATTCACGTGCAGGACCCACCACACCTCGAGGATGTGAAGATGGCCCAGGATGGGCTGGCCAAAATACGCACCGCCATGGTATCCGGCCAATATAACATCGTCGTCTTCGATGAGATCATAACGTCTCATTACTTCAAACTCATCTCGCTGGATGATATGCTGAACATCGTCAGGGATAAGCCTGAACATGTGGAGGTGGTGATGACCGGCAGATACGCTCCAAAGGAGCTTATCGAGGCTGCTGATCTGGTGACTGAGATGGTGGAAGTAAAACATTACTATGAGAAAGGCGTCGGTGCCCGCGATGGTATCGAACGTTAAACGCATTGTCTGCCTGGCACCATCGAATACTGAGATATTGTTCTTTCTTGGCTTGGGAAGCCGTATCGTCGGCGTGAGTGAACAATGCGATTATCCACCCGAGGCAGCGCTCATTGAGAAAGCAGGTTCATTTATTGCGCCTGACGTTGAAAAAATCGTGTCGTTAAAGCCTGATCTTGTTTGCGGTTACGGCAGGATTCACGACCGTTTTCTGGAGCATCTGTAGAGCAAAGGGCTTCGCAGCATCTCACTATATCCTGATAGTGCAGAGACGATTTTACAGGATATGGAACGGATAGCGGCGCTTTGCGGGCAGGAAGATGCTCTGAATCGGGTTGCGCAGTTGAGACGGCATGTCGGTGATCTACGGCAAAAGCTGAAGAGTGTGGAGCGCCCCGGGGTTTTGCGGCTGATGGGCGATGGCCCTGGCTCACTACGTGTGCCGACACAGGTTGCGTTTCAGTACGATGTTATCCGTATTGCAGGCGGGGAGCCGATGCCGGTGCATGGTGTGGATGCATATCAGACAGTATCGATCGATGATGTTTGCCGGTTCAATCCCGACGTTGTCCTATGTTGTGGAAAAACGAAGCTGGAAAAGCCGAGACCCCGATGTAAAGGCTGCACCTGGAAGCATCCCGTGTGCCAGAGGGATGTTGAGGATGTTATGGATTGGGAGATGTGGGGGGATATAACGGCAGTCAGTGAGAGGCGGTTTTATCCGCTTCCGTGCGGCCTGAGCTGCCGCCCGGGACCCCGGATTGTCGAATCGATCGAAGCGGTTGCAAAGCTGTTGCATCCTGAAATTTCGTTGACAGAAGGATCGATTAATATTCGTATCCTTACTGTCCCTGCACAATCTTCGGATCCACCAGCACCACCCAATCCACACCACCGGAATCACGTCCATCTACCCTGATGGTAAACTGCACCTTCTTACCCTCCCAGCCGCTCAGGTCAACCTCATAGGTTTTCACCTTACCGTCTTTGTTTATAGACATTGTCTGGAACGGAGTGATCGAACCAGCCTCATTGATCGTGCTCAGTGTAATGCTGGCGCCTTGTGTCACCGGTGCTCCGTTTCTGAAGCCCACCTTTGTGGTAAACTTGGCCGCCCGCGGTATCTGCATGGGGCGGCTGCGGGTGCCACCGGGATCGACGTAGAATTCACCGAATTTACCCTGAATCCAACTTCCGGCAGCTGAAGGCGTATACATGCACAGAGCCGGGTAGTATAACAGCCCATCCTCCATCTCCACGCTCTGCGGCGGCACGAAGGCTGCGCCCTTCGGATCGCCCGGAATCATCGGCCAGGTCAGCGCATCGGTATTACTGTTCGCCCAGTTTGCCATGTGGGCTTTATTTGTAAATTCATATAGGAACAGCGTGCCATACGTTCTCGAAAGACAATTGTTGCCTTCGTCAAGCTCGGCGATATCATTATCGACATCAGCACACACTTTCAGGGTGAAGGATACCGGACCCTGTCCCGGAGAGCTTTCGAATCGATATGGCCAGGCATAGCCGCCGAAGGAATACGTATGTGTCTCGCCCGCAGATAGCTTCTCCACGTAATCATTGGCCCGCTGCAATCCTTCAACCCACAGATAGGCGCGGGTGCCTTTGGTCATATCGCCGCCGAGATTAACGACAGTATAATAGACCGTTTGCAGATCTATCCATATCTCCGTGACCGTCAGGTCAGGTTTACCGCCGACTGCATTAGTCACCGTCACTGTTACCGAATTTGTTACCTCACCACCACCGCCCCTTGCCACCAGCATATAGGTCATTGTTGCCGTTGGCATAACCGTTTTGCTTCCTTTCGCATTGACGGAGCCGATATTTGGTTGAATTGAGACTTCGGTTGCATTCGCAACATCCCATGTGAGCGTCACTGGCTGCCCGGGATTGACTATCGTCGGCGTTGCCGTGAACGTTATCAGTGGCCTTGGTGTTGATAGACCGCCTGTTGAAGTCGGAGTGCTGCCCTGAGAAGCTGATGTAGGAGAGGAGGGAGCGCTGATGGTAATGCAGCCGGATAACGTGATAACTGCCAGAGCAAGAAGTATAGCTATCGTCACAACTGAATGTCGTATATCACGTTTCATCATCATTTTCTCCTCAGTACAAACGATCTCAAACTCATTATATCACAGCACCTGTCATCCCGGGCTGCCCTCTTTGCAATTCGTTACGTTGCTGTTCAGGGGTAATGTCATCATATGATAGAAGAGGTGACATTATCGTAGAACATTAATAAAGAGCCTACTCTGTCTTGCAAATAAGGAAAACAAACGTTACAATATCCGCTTGTTGCCGTTATACAAATATATTTACGGAGGGGTGAGTATCGGCAAAATTAATAAGCAGGGAGGGTTGGTACATTGTATGCTCTCGGACGACAAATATTGATAGAATTAAAAGACTGTAATCACAATGTGCTCAACGACATCGATTTTTTGAGGACATGCCTTCGTGAAACTGCTGAGCGCATTGGAGCCTCTGTAGTTAATGATTCGTTTTATCAGTTTACCCCTCATGGCGTTAGCGGTGTTGTCATAATTGCCGAGTCCCACCTTGCAATTCATACCTGGCCTGAGCATGATTATGCTGCTGTTGATGTATTCACCTGCGGAAATACGATTGAACCTAAAAACGCTGTAAAAATCCTGGTTGAGAAGCTGGGCGCTAAAGAATCCTCGTACATCGAACTTAAACGCGGAATGCTTCACGACAATAAAGTGAGTGTATGCCAATATGAGCGACAAGCCGATGACGTATAAATCACATAAATGGTTGCATGATGAGGTTACCCCTCAACTTGTGCAGTTCCATAATATAAGAAAAGTGCTGCATTCTGAACAGACCGCGTTTCAATCGGTTGATATCGTTGAGACCGATATGTTTGGCCTCTGTCTTGTGCTGGATGGCAAGATACAGTCATCTGCACGTGACGAATTCATTTACCATGAGGCACTGGTGCATCCGGCAATGCTGGCGCATCCTGATCCGAAGTCGGTATTCATTGCCGGTGGAGGGGAAGGGGCAACTCTCAGAGAGGTTTTGCTTCATAAAACAGTTCAGCAGGCTACGATGGTTGATATCGATAAACAGGTCGTGGACATCTGCCGCAGATTTCTACCTTCATTTCATCAGAACTCCTTCGATGATCCGAGGGCGAAAGTTGTTTGCACCGATGCCAGGAAGTATCTTGAGGATACTACCGACAGGTATGACGTGGTCATTATTGATTTGGTGGAGCCTATTGAGGCTGGTCCCGCTTATCTGCTGTATACACAGGAGTTCTACCGGATTGTCGAGAGTAAGCTTAATCCGGGTGCTATTGTCTGTGTGCAGTCCGGCGCTTCCGGCCTGGCTAATGTCGAGAACTATTTTGCTATTCACAATACGCTAAAGAGCGTTTTCCCCATAGTTCGCCCATATCAAACTTATGTTCCTACATTTGTTGATCTCTGGGGTTTCAATATTGCGTCATTCGCAATTGATCCTCTCAATTTGTCCTCTGCGGAGATCGATAAAAGAATTGCTGCACGATTGACACGGGATTTGAAAGCACTGGATGGCGCTCGATATTCAGCTTCTTTTGTGCTGTATAAATATCTCCGCCGCGAGCTTGCAGAAGCGAAACGGATCATCAAGGATAACGATCCGCTCTATCTGTAATTGCTTCGCTAAGCTCAAGGTGACATCATACTTCGAGGCTCAATGCATCGACTCATGGAACAACGTCTCTTAACGGCGATGAAAAGCCTTTTTGCGCTTCTTCTCAGGTGAGCTTCTGTTGGTGTAAAACCGTTTGCATTCCGGCCATGGCAGGTTTATCTGAGCGCCTTTGAAGCAGTAAAGCACACAGGGATCGACATGGCAGCCAAGTGTTGTTTCCAATTTTTCGTAAAGCGTTTCCGGTTCCATTGCTAGAAACTCATCAATGCTGTAAATGCCGATGAGATTCAGTTTCTCCTCCAGCTTAGGGCCGATGTTGCGGAGAGATTGAAGGGATCGCTTGCGAGATGTATTGATAATTTTAGGGTTCGATGATTCTTTATCTGATATCAAAACACTAGTAGGAAATAAACTTGGTTGTTGTTCTAAATAATGCTCGATTCTTTGTTCTGCTAGTTTGCAATACTTACTGTTAATATCATAACCCACGTAATTTCTATTAGCTTTGCATGCTGCAATTCCTACTGTGCCGCTTCCGATGAATGGATCTAGAATTATTTCTCCTTCAAACGTGTATAATTGAATTAATCGATAGGGTAATTCGACTGGAAACGGTGCAGGATGTCCAACCTTATTTGCACGTTCTGCAGCGAATGACCAGACACTTTTGGTGTATGTTAAAAACTCCTCTTTGGAAATTGTGCTATTACGCCTGTAAGGATTGCGTCTTGTAAAAGTATCTTTACAGAAAATCAATATATATTCATGAATGTCACGCAAGACGGGATTGTTTGCTTTTAGCCATGTTCCCCATGCTGTGGATGGGCTAGCACTGGAATTTTTGTCCCAGATTACCTCACCTCTCATAAAAAAACCAATTTCCTGCATATCATGAATAATAAAACTATGCAAAGGAATGTAAGGTTTTCGTCCCAAATTTGCAATGTTAATGCATGCTCTACCACCAGGTACTAGCACTCGATAGGTTTCTTTGAATATTTTTTTTAATATATCTCTATATTGTTTGAGAGATAAATTTTCGTCGTAATCTTTTCCAACATTGTAGGGGGGAGATGTAACCATGAGGTGAACACTGCAATCAGGTAGTTCATCCATATGTTCGCTGCTTTTACAGAAGATTTTATTTAGATTGTGTGTATCGATATGGTTCTCAATATGTACGAAGGCAGTTTCATTTTGCGGTGTCATATCTTCGTATAAACGGCTATTATAGAATTTTGAGGAATCATGATTGAAACGCCCAGGGGTTCCGAATGAACTTGTTTGCGTCCCAACTCTTTCTTTTTTATAAGATGTTTGTAGCTGCATAATTATTCATTACCTTTGCGTAACAAAGCTAAAAAGCGCTGAGCTTTTTGCTCGTATGTACCTTCTTTATTGGCTATCTCAATCAATTTACCCAATTTCTTTTTACTTTGCATGCTGGAAAAAAAATCTCTGTCTTGTTGCAATAAATCGAAAGATAGCTTTTTTAATTCATCGTACGTATCAAATTTGTAGAACCCAAATATTGGCGTATTTTTGATATTTTCGCCATTGTTGTCAAGCGGTGCAGGATTTATGGACCAGAATCCTTGTACAATGCCATTCTTTTTGAGATGGTCGACTTTGCCGTAATAGCTACTTGTTATCGGAGTGTTCCCAATTACAATTATGGGAATGCCAGATGCTGCAAAATTTGAAACCCTAATATTAATACTCTTTCCTATAGCTTTAAGCATTGTATCTGATCTTAATAGGCCTGGATTGCCTTGATGCGTTCGATAATCACCAATACAGATTAATTTAGCTGGCAGTTTCTTCGCTGGAACAAATTCCCAATTCCATACGATAGACATTTTCACTTCAATAATTAGAAGAATATCTTTGGGATGTTGGTTAGTGTTCTTAATTTTGCAAATAGCAACATCTGCTGGGCTCTGGTTTGTTAGGCCTATCTCCTCGCATACGACATTTGAAATTGCATAGGCACCAAGCGAGTTGGCTATTTTGTTAAATAATTCAGTGCACCATTTTTCTGTGTATGCTCCAATAAAAGCATTTCTGCTTTGCAACGTGGTCTTCGGGCCGTTGTAATGTTTAGGCCAATACGCCAGGAATCGTTCATCATTTGTGCGATAAAATAACTTTTCAGGGTTTGCACTTTCTAATGACTTGGAGAAGAAATCCCTTTCTTGTTCCTGAGACCAAAGTTTCATTTTGCTCCTACTACTGAGATTATGTTCATAATACTATACATAAGGGTAAAAATGCGAAGGTAAATAAAATGCAACTCCGCCTCCAGTTAGGGCCAATGTTGCGGAGG
>DIKB01000041.1:0-2981 GCA_002421445.1 Dehalococcoidia bacterium UBA5629
TAAATAGTAACCTTGACTTTACCCTTAAGCACATGTCCTTCAAACGGAGTATTTTTCCCCTTCGAAGCGAAGTCCTTGCTTCGAACCGTCCATTCTTTATTGGGATCGAAGATCACGATATCCGCCGCACACCCGGGCTTAATGCTGCCGAATATGCTATGTGTAGCTCCCAGTATCCGTGAAGGTCCGACAGTCAGTCCGTCGATAAGAGTTTTCATATCCAGACGACCGTCGTGCACCAGCGTCATCAGGCTGGCAAGCGCCGTTTCAAGCCCGCTGATACCGAAGGCTGCAAAGCCGAACTCGCATAGTTTATCAACCTCGTGGTGAGGAGCATGATCCGTAACGATACAATCGATAACGCCTTCTTTAAGCCCTTCAATCAGCGCGGCGATGTCATCCTCCGTACGAAGAGGCGGATTGACCTTGGCATTGGTATCATAAAGCAGTCCGCTCTGTTCTTCCTGCCCGGCTTTCATCACTCTCTCATGAGTTAAGGTGAGATGATGAGGAGTAACTTCAGCAGTAATCCGTATGCCCTGTTCTTTCGCACGCCGTATCAGTTCCACTGAGCCTGCTGTGCTCACATGGGCGATATGCAGCCTCGCTTTAGTCAACTGTGCCAGCGCAATATCGCGAGCTATAACGATCTCTTCGGCAGCCGCGGGGATTCCTTTCAATCCCAGACGGGTGGACACCCAGCCTTCATGCATACTGCCGTCTTTTGCCAGCATCGGATCCTCGCAATGATCGATGATCGGCAGTCCGAGGTTACGGCTGTACTCCATCGCTTTTTGCATAAGCTGCGAATTAGGTACAGTATTGCCGTCATCGCTGAAACCGATAACGCCGGCATCGGCAAGATCATACATCTCCGAAAGCTCGGCGCCTTTCCGTCCTTTCGTAATACAGCCGATCGGCAGAACACGAACGGCACCGTCACGCGCCGCCGTCCTGACAACATACTCAACGGAAGCGCGACTATCGAGTGGAGGATTCGTATTCGGCATGCAGCACACCGTGGTAAACCCGCCCCTGGCTGCAGCCTGCGTTCCCGTTACAATAGTCTCCTTATCTTCAAATCCGGGATCCCTCAGGTGACAATGCAGATCGATGAATCCCGGACAGACTATACAACCCGTTGCATCAACAACATCCGCATTTTTATCTGGCAAGGCCCCATGCCCTGCGATTTGACTGATTTTACCTTCAGATATCAGAAGATCGCCGATGGTGTCGATATTCTGATCTGTATCTATAATACGGCCGCCGGATACAAGCAAATCACGTGTCATTATTTATGTTTCCCTCCGCAGATGAGATACAGAAGAGCCATTCGGATGGCTACCCCGTTGGTTACCTGTTCCTGAATGACCGATTGCGCCCCGTAGGCCACTTCCGGACTCAACTCTATGCCCTCATTCACCGGGCCGGGATGAAGCAATAACGCATTGGGTTTTGCCAGACGAAGCCGTTCTCCGGTAATGGCATACCGTTGTACATATTCCCGGACCGCCGGCAGCAATCCCGCCTGTTGTCTTTCCAGTTGCAATCTGAGAGCCATGACAACATCAGCATCCTTCAGCGCTTTTTCGAGCACCGGCTCAACCGTCACATTAGACAACGCGGAATGAGCCAGAAAACCATCCATATCGAGAGGAAGCAGGGTTTGCGGGCCTGAGAGCACGATCTGCGCTCCCAGGCGGCTCATGCCCCAGAGATTGGAATGAGCCACCCGGCTGTGAAGAATATCACCGACGATGACTATCTTTTTACCTTCAAGCGTGCCCAGATGCTTGCGGATGGTATAGGTATCGAGAAGAGATTGAGAGGGATGAGCATGCCATCCATCACCGGCATTTATGATATGGGCTTGAACGCTTCGTGAGGCAAGATACGGCGCACCTGAATGAGAATGCCGTATGATAATCACATCTGCGCCCAGCGCCTGAATTGTCCGCAGACTGTCAATAAACGACTCTCCTTTAGTCACGCTACTCTTAGCTGCATCTAGATTGACCGTATCGGCGCTCAGGTTCTTTGCAGCCAGTTCAAATGAGGCTCGTGTCCTGGTGCTCGCTTCGAAGAACATCGTAACAATCGTCTTTCCCCTGAGCGTCGGCACTTTTTTCACTTCTCGGCCGAGAATTTCACTCATGGCATCAGCCACTTCATGAACCAGGTCTATCTCTTCTCTACTGAAATCGTCTACATCCAGTACATGCTGATGCTTCCAGATATCCGGCGATGTCTCGGGAAGCCCCGCCGATAAAGAATGTGATAGCCCTTCAGTCATTAGCGTTATCTCCGGTCACAGATACAGGTAGTATCGTCACCCGGTCCTCTCCATCCGCCTCTTTAACATAGACCTTGATCTCTTCAGATCGGGCGGTGGGGATATTCTTGCCGACATAGTCGGCGCGAACAGGCAACTCACGATGTCCCCGATCAACAAGGACGGCAAGTTGTATTGACTGCGGACGTCCGTGATCGAATACCGCATCCATGGCAGCGCGAATGCTGCGGCCGGTATAGAAGACATCGTCAACGAGGACGACCTGTTTATCTGTAATATCCACCGGTATATCGGTGCGTTGAACGGTATGATGGAGATTTATCGATGCAACATCATCGCGGTAGAGAGTAATGTCAAGCGAACCGACAGGAGTCTGGATATTTTCCAGCTTTTCGATTATCTTAGCCAGACGATGAGCAAGCGGCACGCCGCGCGTCATCAACCCTACAAGAACAAGAGACCCGGCGCCTTTATTGTGTTCGATGATCTCGTGGGAAACACGGATAAGAGCCCGATCGATGTCCTGCGCAGACATCAAATCTTTTTCAGACATAAAAAAAACCTCCTGCCTTTAAACAAGAGGTTAACAATAACAAAGCCCCGCTTCTGCACGCACCACCACAGATTTTCAGGTTTTGCATTGTACTCCCTTGCCAGTCTCTCTGGACTGACTTAAAGGTCCTTA
>DIKB01000041.1:2997-9384 GCA_002421445.1 Dehalococcoidia bacterium UBA5629
CTGTCATGTATGGTGATGCGATGAGGGCTGTGTTGGGTGGAGCGGGGGTGGAGTAGTAGTGATGGTTACGTTGCTGTCGCTTTCCTTCTCCTCCACCTCCACCTCCTTCTCTATCGTGCTTATTGTTTATATATATAAGCGTTGATAGTATTTGTTTGTTTGACTCCCCTTCATCCTCTTTAGTGCTGTACACACACTTATATATAAATAAAAACAGGGGCACATGAATTCAACAGCACGATAGCACGATTTTTCGGCTACGACTAAATGAGGAGAAGTAAATGTTGATCGTACAATTGAATCAGGTTACTGGTGGCGATATCGTAGATTCAGGCTGGAAAGGTCTCAAAGTTGGCAGCACGGGTAACCAATACGCGGCAGCGACAAACAGATGCGCAGAGATCCATATCCATGGCAGCAGGGAACCTTCCCTGCGAAAATCAACATGGCACTAAGCACTATGTCTTTCTCCTCACCCAGATCCAACCCTCTTTCTCCACAAGCTCCTTCTCACTTCTGTTTGGCAGTTCACATTTACCGATTAAAAAGTCCACAGCAGCGAGCACGCATACCACTGCATCAATAACATGTTCATTTTTCAGATTCTCCTCAGCCACATCGATAGACAAGCAGTCGTCATCGCGTATCGCGGACAACCTTGACCTGTATTCAATGCCCATTGTCTTAAGAGTAGCCGCGGGATAGACCTCAATAGCACATGTCTCAGTAACGTAAGAAGGGGCCCATGCTAAAGGTATTGCTAACTTGGTTTCTTTTCGCAATTCTCCTAACAACTGCAGTGCCGCATGAGCGGTTCTAGCTATCAAATTTGCTCCAACTTCGAGTGGCTTCTTGTTCAGCCTCCGATATACTTCCCTATCTGTATAGCGAGAGAACAGTATGTCACGGTCAACATCTATCCATTCGCCTGCTTTATGTGAATGCAATGTACGCCCTAATTCAATCGGCCAGCCAAGGGGAGCATCGATGGCAAGTAAAGTCGGCTGTGTTTCTGTCAGCCAGTCCTGGACAATCGCCAACGCGGGCTTAATATCGCTGCCCGCCTTTACGTCTTGTACTGTAGCCTTCCCACTTTTAAACGAAGACAGTGCAAGGCCGATTTTGCTCTGTTTGGTTGCGCAATCGATACCAATTATATTCATTGAATAACATCCCATGGCATCATGTTTAAGCTACTAATGAATCCAATATCAACATATTTCCCAGAATCAACCTTTGGTTTATCTGTGCCCACCAAGGCTTTGACCACGGCGTCGACCGACGGCCACAACGGGCCCAGCAGAGCATTGGTTCGCGGCTTGTCGTACCATCCGCGGGAGAGCCGTCGTATTTTCCCCTGATCCACCAGTCGCTGGAGGGACTTGTCAATGGCCTCGCGACTGCCCATTGCCGCAAACGTCGCAGGCGTGAAAACCGTGCCGCGCTCACTGCGCTGTACCCGCCGGGCGATCTGTGTCTCAATGCTGTCCTGTAAAGCTTTACGTGGCATGATGATGACCTATTTAACCGAGTTCTATTTGATAGAATGCAAAAGAGAATGGCGAATGTCGGCATCACAGCTCCCCACGAAAGGCGCGGCATTGGAGAAAGGTGAAAAGTGCATCCATTTCAAAACAATCCTAGACAGCATATTACACGCAGGTAGCTTTACCAGCTCGCCGGTTTGGAGATTGCTTTACCGTCTGGTAAAACTAAGGGATCAGGGAATTGATTCTTGATATAACTATCGACACGTATTTTGAATGAGTGAGGGACGATTTTTGCAAGTTCGTTATTCTGTCTCCCGAAAGGGAAGGCAAATACTATGGCACTGCCTGGGAATAATAACTTTGCAGTCTTGACGGCCGGGACAATATCAGTATCACCGGTCATCAATACAACAGTCTCGCATTGTTTATTGACCAGCACTTCTAAAAGCTTTATTGCAATGGCTACATCCGTTTCTTTCTCTTCATGCTTCACGAAATCACGGTTACATAGAGGACAATTGACAGTCTTCTCTTTAAATCTACCTAAAATAGGTTCGACGCCGGTAGATTTAAGACACTCGATATACGCGGCATGCCTCAGCGTTACATCAGTATCTTTCATGTGATACGCATAGGCTGAGAAGTAGTAAATCTTCTGAAGCCTTGCTTCGGTATCAATAGTGTATAAAAAAGAAGTGCAAAGGCTATGGATATCAAGCCACTTTACGAGAAGCCCGTGGTGATGATATTTGATATCCAACGTAGAGTGATAGAGGTTGAAGCCATCGATCAGAAATATAACTCTGTTCATGGTGTATATAGCAAAAACCCTCTAGGTCGTAACCTAGAGGGGGCTAGTGGATTGCTCCACTAGGGATGATATATACATTATACGGTATTAGCACGATAAGTCAACACGCACGTACCTTGAAGCTACGTTAGAAAGTAAACCGTACGTTGACAATGCCAATTGAGGCAATTATAATGCTGATGACTTAGAGCAGACGATCCTGATCTCAGGAAGCAGTCGGGCTTTTTGCAACGGGTTAAGTGAAAGCCCCGTGGGACTAAGCAGCCCCACGGGGCTTTTGTATTTGAAATATGCTTACACACTCAGACGCACAAAAACAAAAAAGTAAAGTGGCTGCTCTTTCAGTCACCTCCAATAGCATATTGGTCATTCTTAAAACGGTGACAGGTATCTTTATCGGCTCGATCTCAGTTCTATCTGAAGCAATTCATTCAGCTATGGACCTTGTAGCCGCAATCATCGCTCTGATCGCCGTCAGAATTTCGGGCAAAGGAGCAGATGAGGATCACCCCTTTGGTCACGCTAAAGTTGAAAGCGTCTCCGCCGCAGCTGAAGCGCTGCTCATCTTTGCCGCTGCTGTCTGGATAATTTTTGAAGCAGTACACAAACTCCTTAAGCCACAGCCATTGGAGACGGTGGGATGGGGTGTGGCCATCATGTTTGCCTCATCAGTAGCTAACCTGATCATTTCACGAATGCTGTTTAAAGTAGGCACTAAAACAGAATCCCCGGCACTGATTGCCGATGCCTGGCATTTGAGAACGGATGTATACACATCTGCCGGCGTTATGACAGGGCTCGGACTTATCTGGATCGCAGGGTTTATCTTCCCTGATGCAGATATTGATTGGATCGATCCGCTCTCTGCAATCCTGGTTGCGCTGCTCATCCTCAAAGCCGCATATCAGTTGACCATACACGCCATCAAAGACCTCATCGATACCAGCACTCCTCCGGAAGAGAAAACGTGGATTGTTGACTACCTCAAAAAGCTGTATCCAACGGTGAGGTCTTTTCACCGTTTACGCACCAGAAAAGCCGGCCCGAACCGTTTCATCGATTTCCACATGGTCGTCGATGAGGATATGACCGTCCATAAATCACACGATATCGCCGAACAGATCACAAGCGATTTCCGAAGGCATTTCGTAAACGCCGATATCACCCTGCATATTGAGCCATGTGATGGAGTATGCAAATACTCCTGTATTAACGGCTGCCTGCTCAGCGAAGAGGAACGGAAAGTTGTGCGGAAAGCCAAAGCGAAACCTGCAGCATAGGTAAGTAGCAGGTGTGAGAAATAGCAGGAGATTTCTCGGCTCCGCTTCGCTACACTCGAAACGACAAAAAGCTCGATGTCACCTCGAGCGCAGCCGAGAGGTCTCAGGTATCATTACGGACTGATCCCAATTTGCAGGAAGTTTGTCGTCCCTGAGGCTGATACACGCCCTAATTTCTCAGGCTATGGATGGGAGCAGGTATCCTGCCGCCTCGTTCGATAAAAAGTTTATTGGAGAATCGGTTAACCGGCATAATCACCCCTCTGCCCAACAACCCGCCGAATTCGACAGCATCACCCTCTTTTTTGCCATAAACAGGAATAATCCTCACTGCTGTCGTCTTATTGTTGGTCACTCCTATGGCTGCTTCATCGGCTATTATCGCAGCGATGGTATGATCCGGAGTATCACCCGGAACGGCAATCATATCAAGCCCTACCGAGCAAACGCAGGTCATAGCCTCCAGTTTTTCCAGAGAGAGGGCTCCGCATTCAACGGCTTCGATCATACCGACGTCTTCACTGACAGGGATAAAAGCACCGGATAACCCGCCCACATGAGAGCTGGCCATCACTCCGCCTTTTTTAACAGCGTCATTAAGTAATGCCAGGGCAGCAATAGTTCCGTGCGCGCCGCATTTTTCCAGTCCCATTTCTTCAAGGATAAGCGCCACACTATCCCCTATGATGGGCGTGGGCGCCAGCGATAGATCAACGACACCGAAAGGTATTCCGAGACGTCTGGAGGCCTCTGTAGCTACGAGTTGCCCCATTCTGGTAATCTTGAAAGCGGTTTTTTTGATGAGTTCCGCTACCTCACTGAAATCGGCTTCCGGCCCCAGTTTTTTGAGTGCGCTGTGTACAACTCCCGGGCCGCTTACCCCGATATTGATAACGCACTCCGGTTCACCTATCCCGTGAAATGCACCGGCCATAAAGGGGTTATCATCCGGAGCATTAGCAAAAACCACCAGTTTGGTACAGGCTATACTGTTTTTGTCCGCCGTCAGTTCGGCAGCTTTCTTTATAATCTTCCCCATCCGGGCAACAGCATCCATATTAATCCCGGCCCTGGTAGTGGCGATATTGACCGATGAACAGACACGGTCGGTTGTCGCCAGTGCTTCCGGGATAGATTTTATCAGTCGCTCATCACCTGAGGTATAACCTTTATGTACCAGTGCGCTATATCCGCCGATGAAATTTATTCCCAACTCCGCTGCCGCCCTCTCCATAGCTCTGGCAACTTTCACATAATCGCCCTTAGAGCTTTCAGCAACAATGGCGATCGGAGTCACTGCGATGCGTTTATTGATAATCGGTATTCCGTATTCGCGCTCAATGTCTTCACCCGTTTTAACCAGATTGCGGGCAACGCCGGTTATCTTATCGTAGATACGATTGCATAATTCATCGATATCAGGGTGTGCACAATCTCTTAGCGAAAGTCCCAGAGTAATAGTCCTGATATCAAGATTCTCATTAGAAATCATAGTAATAGTTTCAAATATTTCATGTGGGTTAATCATATTTCGTCTTCCTCAAACCAATCGAAACGACTTCGCTATCGCCATCACTTGCTGACAAATTGCTCTAAACCCAGTTATATTCTGTGCATAGACTTGAATAAGTCTTCGTGCTGAATTTTTATCTTAAGACCCATGTCATCCCCTTTAGCGCTGAGCTTACCGGCAAGTTGCTCAAAATTGATACCAGACTTGCTTACGTCCACCACCATTATCATGGTAAAAAAACCCTGCATAATAGTCTGTGTAATATCGAGGATATTTACATTGGATTCCGATAGTATGGTGCTGACTCCGGCAATTATTCCCACCCTGTCCGTTCCGATCACGGTAATAATAGCACGCATTGTATTCTACTCCCTGCAATTTATACGTGAAGCCATGATATTTGCTCCGATTAATTTGCCCTCACGTTCCGATGTTTTTAATCACTTAATTATATCTTATGGCTATTAGCCCAACTTTCACTGTAAACGCTTTGTCCAACACTGCGAATAGCTCTCATTATTTTAGTTGAATAGTGGAAATAACACACTATTTTTCAATTTTGGACATCACTGAAAACAGCTGTGAGCTAGAGAAAAGTCGTTCAAAGTTGAACTTGAATCTATATAAACCTCGCAGGTTGGCTGGTGGGCCATTCTGGACAGTTCCCGAACTCCTATTTGCGAGTAAGAAGCTCATTCCATCAATCCAACAACTACTTATAGGTTTTAATGACTGACCTTTAATGTCCAGAATGCCGTTGCATGTTATCATCTGATAGCACCGAATGTCCAAATTGGTATTTTATTCACCATTGAACATACATGCCAATGTTTGTATAGTGATAACGACGTGACATTCTGTGAATTGGCCTGTAATTACGACCCATTGAACAAAACTGACGATTGTGCAAATTCCCAGCACTAAATAAAAAACCAGAAAGTGCAACGATTATGGCTGCGCTGTCGGACTTTCCTAACCCTCTCTGTCCAATCATAGTGGTGCAGTCCGCCATTACTTTCATAATTTCACCTCGGACCTAATAGTTTCTCTCCTACTCTTGTAAATATATGTCCTTTCCGGCATGTAAACTCAGCAATACACCCGTGGGTGTAGGCGTCCTTAGACCATAAATCACTATAGTAGGCTGGTGCTCCACAAGAACAGCTCACTGGAGAATAGAGATTCTCCAGTGAGTCAGGTTTTTCTGTTTTGATACCTTTCGCTTTCTGCGCCTCAGCTTCGTACTGCTCATATGCTAGATAAATTACTAACCCTATTGCGATTAACCAAAGT
>DIKB01000041.1:9592-11174 GCA_002421445.1 Dehalococcoidia bacterium UBA5629
GCCGTATCGAAATCGATAGTCGCCTTAGCTAATTCACCAATAATGATATATGTCTCTCCACGATAGGTATAGGTTTCTGAATTGTAGGGATCCAACTCAATCGCTTTATCGAAATCGGCTATTGCCTTCGGATATTCATCGGTGTAATAGTATGCCAGACCTCGGTTAGCATAGAATACGCCTATGTCTGGAGATAACGCGATGGCCTTATTATAATCAGCCTTAGCTTCATCAAACATACTCTTCTTGTAGTAGGATAGGCCACGGTTACAGTAAGCTCCGGCAAAGGTATTATCAATTTGAATTGCCATTCCACAATCAGAAATAGCCTCGTCATATTCATATTGACGTCCGTGTGCCATACCTCGTAAATCATAGGCTTCGGCATTAGCTGGATCGATCTCTACAGCTTTGCTTAATGCATTGATGGCCAAATCATAGCAACCCTCATGAAGGAAGTATCGGCCGAGTTTTAGGTAATTATCTGTCTTTTCCATTAGTATGCCTTATGTGTGAGTAATCTTTATTTCGTTCATTACTTTATTTAAACTTCCAACCATATTATAGATGATGGTTGTGACAACCAGTTTGGTGCAATTTACTGAGATAAGAATATGAAACATGGAGCCGTTCTAAGGGTATGCTATAATGCCCCCGGGGGAGATGACTGATTAGTTGACATTTTCAGATGAGCAAGTCAAAGAATTATTATTAAGGTAGTGAGTAAGGAATGGGAAAACGGGAGGACATGTCAATGAGTCAAACTAGAGATGAAGTTATTCGATATCGTCTGAATAAAATGACAAAATGGGCTGCACAACGGCGGGAATTCCTAGCTAATCTTCCTGAAGATTGGCCGAAAGACCGGTATATCAGAATCGGAGGCAATGGGTTTACAGCTGTGTCTCTCAACCATGACCGTCCGCTCCTAGGTTTTGATTCAGGTACTGTAAAAAGCATAGAGACAGTCAAAGGTCATTTCTCTAAAAGCATCGAGGGTAAGCCAGGAAAACCTACTCCCGAAAGACACGTTCAGTGTTGGTTGATCAAGCAAGCTATCAATCATCAGTTAGACTTAAAAGGTGAACTTTGCCCCGATGATAGTGAATATGATGAGCTGCTTTTTGCACTAGACGAGGTGTCTTTCGGGGATAAGAAACACCCACAAATAATGCGTTGCGATATTCTGGCAGTTGGTGTGCACCATGGTAATAATTTTCCTGTCTTAATCGAACTAAAGTCTTCGCATTATTTAGATAGACCGCATGGACTACTAGGTCAGTTGCAAGATTATCAAGATGGGATGAAGAAATTCAAGCCTCAGATTGAAACCCTCCTTAAGAATTGTGTCAATAAAAAGGTCGATTTTTCCAAATGCGGAAAAATCATTATATGGCCCCGATTATCGTCCGGCAAGGTGAGTAATAAAACGTTTGATAAATGTAAAGAGGAAAGTGTAGGGATAATTCAATATACTTGGAACCATAATGCAAATATAGAGAATATTAAATTCGAAACATATCCTGGCTTAAAACTAGCGCCATGAAATTAACCATCCATCGTGGTACTAAAGAAATCGGTG
>DIKB01000083.1 GCA_002421445.1 Dehalococcoidia bacterium UBA5629
ACTATTTCCTCATGAAATATTGCATCGTGATCCTGGATGGCGCTGCAGGCTGGCCGCTGCCCGAGCATGGAGGCAAAACCAGCCTTGAGCTTGCACGTAAACCCAACCTCGATGCCTTAGCGCGCGAAGGGTATGGGGGTATTGTCCGCAACATTCCCCCAGGAATGGAGCCCGGCAGCGCCCCCGCCTGTATGTCCCTGCTCGGATATGATCCCCTCGTGTATTACAGAGGCAGAAGCGGTATCGAGGCGAAAAGCATCGGGGTCCCTGTTTATGATGGCGAGGTTGTCTTCCGTTGCAATCTGGTAGCCGTGCGCGATGGTCGGATGTGGAGCTACAGCTCAGGACGCATCACTACTGAAGATGCCGGGGCACTCATTGCAGCATTAAACGAGAAGATGGGAAACGACGATGTCACCTTTTATCCCGGTGTAAGCTATCGTCATATCTGTAAAATCAAAGGCAGAGAAGATACGCTCAATGCAATATGCACACCGCCACACGACATACCTGAAAAACCCATTGCCGATTTTTTGCCACAGGGGCAGGGTAGCGACCTGCTGATAGATCTGATGGAACGTTCGATTCCGATACTGGCTGAGCATCCTGTTAATCGTCGACGAATAGCACATGGCGATATTCCGGCAACGATGATCTGGTTGTTCTGGGGCAGCGGGCAAATTCCACAGGTACCGTCATTCTCCCAAACATACGGAGTGAGTGCCGCAATGACCTCCGGCGTGGATTTGCTCCGGGGTCTGGCCAAAATGCTGTCGATGGACGTATTGTCCATACACGGGGTCACCGACGGCCCGGATAACGACTATAAGGCACAGGTGGCGGGAGCCATCAAAGCCCTTGATACTCACGATCTGGTAGCGATTCATATTGAAGCGCCGGACGAGGCGGGACACAGCGGAGCCCTTAATGAAAAGATTGAAGCCATTGAGAGAATCGACCGAGAAGTCATAGGGGATCTCAGACAATGGCAGCCTGGTAATCTGAGGATCATGGCGTTGCCCGATCATCCGACGCCTATCAAGATTCAAACGCATACGGATGAGCCGGTGCCGTTCGTTTTATGGGGCCCGGGGTTTAAACCATCGGGGGCGCTGGTGTTTACGGAAGCTGAACTGAAGAAGACCGGTATCAGCATCGAGCAGGGATACACGCTGATGAAACATTTTATCAACGGTGCCGTGTAAGATGACAGCCGTTTTACCTATGCGTTACAATATGGAGGTTAATCATTATGTCGCTTATTGTACAGAAATACGGCGGCACGTCCGTAGGCGATGCCGACAAGATCAAAAACGTAGCCCGACGGGTAGCCGCTGTCAAGAATAGCGGGAAGAATATCGTTGTCGTTGTATCGGCAATGGGCGACACTACGGATGACCTCATCGAGCTATCCAGAAAAATCAATCCGAACCCTGAACCACGCGAACTCGATGTGCTGCTGTCCACCGGAGAGCTTATCTCCAGCACGCTGCTGACTATGGCGCTGCATGCAATGGGGATGAAAGCGATAAGCCTCAGCGGCGCTCAGGCAGGCATTGAAACCGACGGCCTCTACAGTCACGCACGAATCGTTCATATTGAACCCAAACGAATCGTCAAGGAGCTGGAGCAGGGCAATATCGTCATCGTCGCCGGTTTTCAGGGAATGTCATCCGACCGTGATGTCACAACTCTCGGAAGAGGCGGTTCGGATACGACAGCAGTGGCGCTGGCGGCGAGCTTGAAGGCGGATATAGCTGAAATCTATACCGATGTGGATGGAGTGTTCACTGCTGATCCCCGCATGGTTCCGGATGCCAGACGGCTTGAAGAGATACGATACGATGAAATGCTGGAGATGGCAACGCTCGGTGCGAAAGTGATGCATCCCAGGGCGGTAGAGGTAGGCGAACTGTACAACATGCCGATTCTTGTTGCCTGCAGCTTCAATAATAATCCCGGTACTATTATTCACGGAGGGGTTTCAATGGAAATACGAAATAAAGTCCGCGGTATCGCTCACGATCTGAATGTCGCAAAGATATCCATCATTGGCGTGCCCGATAGACCTGGCATCGCCGCAAACATATTCGATCCACTGGCGAAAGCAAATATTAGCGTTGACACTATTGTGCAGAATGCCAGCGTGAATAACATCGCCGACCTCTCATTTACGGTAGCCAGAAGTGATGTAGATAAAGCGCTGTCCATTATCAATCCGGTTGTGAAATCGATCAAAGCCAGGGACTGCGTCAGCGACGCCACCCTCGCCAAGGTAAGCATCATCGGCACGGGCATGCAGAACGCACCCGGTTATGCCGCAACCATGTTCCGCACGCTCTACGAAAAAGGAATCAATATCCACCTGATCACAACGTCGGAGATACGGATAACCTGTATCATCTCAGAGGACAATGTTAAAACAGCGCTTCAGGCGCTGCACAAGGTATTTGAACTGGATAAAGCGTAGACGGATCTAGACAGAAACGACCTGTTTGACTTCGGTAACCTCTGCTTTGAGCATCCGTTCAATCACGTTTTTCAGGGTCATGGCAGACATCGGACAGCCACTGCAGGCGCCGGTGAGCTTCAATTTAACGATTCCATCAGTAACGTCCACCAGTTCGACATTACCCCCATCAGCTATCAATGATGGCCTGATTTTATTGAGTACGGTTTCCACCTTTTCTTTCATGATATCTCCTTTGCCATGCAGCACCAAAATGACGGTGTTAGAGTAACATCAGAAAAGAAGCCTTGTCAAAAGACTGAGCAACAGAGCTATTTGCGCACGGGCTTGAGTAAACATGCAAATATGATGGCGATAGCAGTTGTAAAGAGGCAAATCAAAACCATATTATCATAGGAATGCATGGTATCGTAGAAATAGCTGCCCACCAGCGGACCTGTTTTTCCTGATGGTTAATTGCTCTGAATTGGTCATTGTTCCTCTACCAGTTTTTCCCCCAGACTAAATGCATCCACCAGGGCAGTCGGATGATCCTTGATCTCTCCTTTTTTGTCGACGCCGCGGATAAGCAGTTCATCTGCATAAGCCACGCCAAGACACCTAAAGAAGAATCGTACTGTCAGGATTGATCCATCAAAAAGCTTCTCACCTCGAGTAGCACCAACGGCAATAAATGCACCTTTCCGCCCTGTATCAGGCGGCTCCTGTTTCAATATATATTTTCGCGCCCATAGCGCCTGGCAACGATCTATCAAACCTTTGAGCTGTGCTGAGATCCCGTAAAAAAACATCGGAGATGCGATTATTATACGATCGGCCGTAAGCAGTTTGTCATACATCAGATCCATATCATCATGGATAATACATTTTCCGTCTTTAAGGCAACCGTAATACTCGGCACATGGAGCTATGCTCAAAGAGTTAACCGTTATCTTTTCGACTACTGCTCCTGCACCCTGCGCACCGTTTAGAGCCTCATCCATGAGGAGATCAGTGTTACCTTGAATACGGGGACTTCCCATGATCCCCAGAATATGCATAGTCTTTCTCCCGCCTGAATGGTCATTAGGCAAGGCAGATTGTAGCAGGAAGAATGAGTCGATAACAAACCAAATTAGGTATTACCGTTGTACCGACACATATAAACTACAATCGCAAGACATACAGAGACGGTATCGATCTTGACCGTGAGACATTCTATGATGAATTGATGTCAGGTTCGGTCAATCCAACAACAGCCTCTCCATCACCGGGGGATTTCGCCCGGGCATATAGAGTCGTGCTTGCTAGAATTCAAATTTACCACGTTGCAATCCATAGGAATTTGACCACCACTGCAAGTTTGGCGTATAGTTTTCACCAGGCTCCCGATGTTGCTTAGAGCCTAGAGTAACTATACGCAGAATGAGACCAGACCAATAGCGGTTTTGTTCTAGCTGCAAAGGATACATTCGATGGCGCATTATTCTAAGAACAGTAAATTGAGTACAGAAGCAGTGCTGCAGGCTGCCGTAGCTTTTTTCGGACCGAAAGGGCTTGGTTTACATCTGACTGAGCAACAGAAAAAGCCAACCATCAGTTGCTGTATATTCAAAGGCAGCAACCATGTTTCAATTCTCGCGCGCAAAAAGGGCGATGGTTCTGAAGTGGAACTTGAAACCGGTTTGAATAACCAGCAAATATCTGATTTCCTCGAGAAAATCTAGTCTTCTATCTTGTGAATATAAATGACCTCATATAACCGTTACGGCTCGAATAATCTGAATTATCTCTGGATCATCATGATCCTTAACTTTCTTGTTTTTCTGGTGACCACATTTAATCATGATCTGATATACGTTTTCGGTGTTTCCGCGCTTACATTTCTGCAACAGCCATGGACCATTCTAACCAGCATGTTTACTCACAGCGGATTCTGGCATATCGTAGCAAACATGATGACACTCTATTTCTTCGGGAGCTTTCTGATCAGATTGATTGGCGAAGGCAGGATGGCTACTATTTACCTCATCGGCGGTCTTGTTGGAAACCTCCTTTATCTTGCGTTCGGCTATCTCAGCATTTTGGGTGCATCTCCGTTTTCAATTGCTGTCGGCGCATCAGGAGCAGTATTTGCACTCGGCGGTGCCCTGGCCATGTTAGCACCAAATGTAAAGGTTATCACCTTTCCTATTCCCGTGCCCATGCCGCTCTGGATAGCAGTGATCGGCGGCTTTTTCATCATATCTCTTCTTCCCGGCATTGCCTGGGAGGGACATCTCGGCGGATTGATTGTCGGCCTGCTGGCCGGCCTATTCTTGAAGAAGCGAGTAGCTCCTCCTCTTTTCTAAAGAACAGCACTACAATTTCATCACCCTCTTTGTAACCTCTTGCATTTCGGAAATATTTTATATACCCTAAAGCATAAAGTAGCGGAGGTTATTATGCGCAAACGTTTGCTTAAGGGAAGTATTGCCTGCATCCTTGCTCTTTTGTTAACTGTTGTTGCTGTTGTTCCTGCATTTGCTGCTGATATAAGAAACGGCGATACGGTTATCGTCAGCAACAGCGAGGTAATCAATAATGATTTGTTCATAGCCGGCAGCAGCGTCATCATCGATGGCACGATCAATGGCGATGTTATCGGCGCCGGACAGACAATCACGATCAATGGCATAGTGAACGGCTCAGTCACCATGGTTGGACAGACATTGATTATAAATGGCAAAATTGAACGTGGTGCACGCGTCGCGGGGGAAACAATCAGAGTGGGTGGCAACATAGGCCGTGACCTGGTCGCTTTCGGAAGCGATATCATTCTCGGAGATAACGGTAAAATCGGCGGCGACATGATGTGCTTCGGCGGATCATTACTCGTTGGCGGACAGGTACAGGGAAACATCAAGGGTGCATCAGGCAGCGTAACCATCAATAACAATATCGGCGGTGCCGTTGATGTTCGTACCGATCACCTGGCACTGGGATCGAAAGCTGCCATCAAAGGAGAGGTGAGCTATACCAGTGAAAATGAAGCAGCTGTTCAGCCGGGTGCCAGTATTGGCGGAAAAATAACCCACACTGTACCACAGGAGAAAGATGCTGAAAAAGGTGTTTTCGCAGGAATTGCCGCCTCTATCTTCGGCAAGTTTCTCGCATTTCTCATGATTCTGCTTCTGGGCATCATCCTTATCCTGGTTGCGCCAAAGCAAATGATAGCGATGACGGACGCGATCCGTCTGAGTCCATGGCGGAGTCTGGGATGGGGTGCGCTGATCCTGTTTGCC
>DIKB01000068.1 GCA_002421445.1 Dehalococcoidia bacterium UBA5629
TCCAGTTTTCCCAGACCAGCTCTTATCGACAAAAAAAACGAGCCAATTTATCAAGAAAACATCTAGTGTGCTGTCTTAAAAAATAACTTGTCATATCGACCGAAGGGAGATATCTCTTATTTTATTGAATTAATGCAGATTTCTCACTACGTTCGAAATGACATTTAGTCAAGGTATTAATGGGACAACACACTAGTACGATAAAACCTAATCTATAGACGGAATATTTACCAACATTCTGTGATAAATTCAGCATTGACAATCTAATATTTTTCACATATACCAACCAGAAATAAGGCAATATATAATCTCTTCTATCCAGTGCAGATATAGTCTAAATCCTACAGTACGCTTATAATTCCGTAACCACCGAGCTACAATAAAAGTAAAAGCTACAAATTTGATCGGGATTCTAAATGTGAATAGACCCATTTCCGTTAACTTAGAAGCTATAAGTATGCCGGCATTTGCAGAATTACAACACCGAAGGACATGATTCGAAAATTTAAGGCGGCGGGACAGTGACGATCAAGAATTTTATTCTGATGCAATGAGTAGACAAAAAACGATAAAGGAGGTAGAAGATGAAGAAGCAATGTTTATGCGTGATGGGATTGTTGCTTGTTGGTTTTTTGTTTATTGGAGGTAATCTATTCGCCGCAGAAGACCTTGCAGATGCCGCTTCTCTCGAAAAGGCACAGCGCAAAGTAATCTCTGATGGCGGATATGCCCGACTCGCAGCTAAAGCTGAAACGGATGGAACGGTCCGCCTGATCATTCATCTGGACATGCCTTTTACTCCAATGGGTCATTTGCAGGAAAAAGATGCAGTTGTCCAGCAGGACAACATATCCGTGATGCAGTCAGATGTCGTTCATGCTCTTTCAGGTCATAAGGCAACCAATGTCATCCAATTCAAGTATACTCCGCAGATGGCGCTTACTGTCGATAAGGCTGCCCTTGATGCCCTGATATCGCACCTCTCTGTCCTCAATATTCATGAGGATGTGCCTGTCCCTCCCTCACTCGATCAGAGCGTACCTCGCATAGGCGCCCCATCATTATGGAGCCAGGGATACACAGGGGAAAATGTAACCGTCGCGATTCTTGATACCGGGGTTGATAAGACCCATCCATTTTTAAGCGGGGCAGTAGTTTCCGAGGCATGCTATTCTTCAACAGGATCCAATTTGATTTGTCAGTGGAACTCAGTATGGCCCGGGTACGCCTTGAGTTCAACAGCGCCAGGTTCCGCAATGCCATATGGACTTTGTGAGCGAGACGATTGCGATCATGGGACGCATGTGGCAGGCATCATAGCAGGAAGAGACAACGGCAGTTTTTCAGGTGTAGCCAAAGAAGCAAATATAATTGCAATTCAAGTATTTTCACAGTATTACGGCGCAGTTTGCCTCCCCTTTCCCGGGATAACTCACTGCACAATGAGCTTCACGAGTGATCAGATGAAGGATCTGCAGAGGGTCTATGAGCTCAGAAATACATATAATATCGCTTCTGTAAACATGAGCCTTGGTTATCCATTTTTGAAATATACCGCCTATTGCAACGACGATCCGCTCAAGCCATCTATAGACAATCTTAAGTCCGTTAATATAGCCACCATTATTTCGGCGGGCAACTATGGCTATATTCCTACTTACGGCATAGGTAGACCTGCATGCATACAAAGCGCAGTTAGCGTCGGCGCAACGACCGATGATGATGCTGTTGCCTTATACTCTAACAATGCATCGATTCTAAGCCTTTTTGCTCCTGGATCAGACATTTATTCCTCAATACCTGGTGGAGGCTATGTTAGCTGGAGTGGCACTTCCATGGCTGCACCTCATGTTGCAGGGACGTGGGCATTACTGAGACAGGCACGGCCGGCTGCAACTGTAGATCAAATACTTGATGCATTACAGTCTACAGGAGTGCCTATAACCGACCCACAGAGACCCGATATTACAAAGCCCCGTATACAGGTTGATTCAGCGCTGAATGCACTGTGACATGCGCAAACCGGGCTTCAAAGAGAGGCTCATCGTAACATGACGATACGATACAGGTCGCATATAACAATGCCACAGATAATGGAGACAATTAAAACCATGAAAAAATGCATAAAATAATGAGCGTCCCCAAGTCCACATTTCTCGCTTACTAAAGAATCGGCAATGGCTAAACTTCTATAACATAACACCGGGACTTAATTATCATGATAACTTAAAAAGACGGAGGATATGAACAATGATAAAAGTTCTCACTAAAAATGAAAATACGAAGGGGCCGGCAAAGGCCAATCTGTTAGAAAAGATTGCATGCAAAATTTGGCATGGCTCTCTTTTAGAGTGTTATGATGCGAAATATTTACAATAAATAAATGGACATTACCTTTGTCTTCTATAGCGGCGATGGTGTGGATACCGTCTATGATAGCGCCGGTTGTGACGTGCCAGGTCTTCTTTCTGTTAACAACAAAGGGACATGGTCAGAAAGCCTGAGGGACGTTGCTAAACTTCGTTAACTACCGACAGCTGCACAATAGAAGTGAAGGGCAGAAAATGCAACGAAACTGATATATGGACTCGGCTATTCATACGCGGAGACAGCGCGGAGATTGGAAATTACAACGGCGGGGATATGCAAGATGATGAAGCGGGGATCGTAAGTTGACGAAGTTTAGCAACGTCCCCCTTGTTGCCTCTGTAAGGGGTATTTCGACCCGAG
>DIKB01000129.1:0-2268 GCA_002421445.1 Dehalococcoidia bacterium UBA5629
TGCACAATATGCATACGCTCGGAGCGCTATCGACGGAGAGGCAGTACACTATTGCCCGTGAGACGCTGGATATCTACGCACCACTGGCACACCGTCTCGGCATGTGGCAGGTTAAGTGGCAGCTCGAAGACCTCGCCTTCCGGTACCTCGATCCAGAGCAATATCATAAAATCGCCGGCCTCGTTTCCAGCAAACGCGATGAGAGAGAAATTTTCATTAATGAGGCCGTGGATAAAGTAAAGGAAGAACTGGCAAAGGCCGGGGTTAAAGCTGAGGTCTTCGGCAGGCCGAAGCATATTTTCAGTATACATAATAAGATAAATAAGTACTCTGCCCAGGGTAAGAATTTCGATGATATCCATGACCTGTTCGCCATTCGTGTCCTGGTGGATACGGTGTCGGACTGCTATAAGGCGCTGGGTATCATTCATAACCTGTGGCATCCGCTGCCTGAAGAATTCAATGATTACATTGCCAACCCCAAGTACAACGGGTATCAATCGCTCCATACGACTGCATTGAGCATGGGAGCAACGCCGCTGGAGATTCAGATCCGTACGTATGAGATGCATCGCATCGCCGATTACGGCGTTGCGGCACACTGGCGATATAAGGAGGGAGATAAACATGACCAGCATTTTGATGAGAAGCTGGCGTGGCTTCATCAGCTCTCCGATTGGCAGAGCGAGCTCGGCAGCGAAGAGTTTCTGACATCTCTGAAAACCGATTTCTTCATCGATCAGGTGTTCGTCTTCTCCCCGAAGGGAGAGATAAAAGCATTGCCGAAAAGCGCTACGCCGCTCGATTTTGCTTACCGGATTCATACCGAGCTCGGGCATCGCTGTATCGGTGCCAAGGTGAACGGTAAACTGGTGTCGCTGAATCATGAGTTGAAAAACGGCGATATTATCGAGATCATGGTGACCAGGGCTGAAAAAGCGCCAAGCCTGGATTGGTTGAATCCCACACTCGGCTATGTAAAGACATCCCATGCTCAACAGAAAATACGGCAGTGGTTTAATAAGCAGGGGCGCACACAGAATATCGAGCGGGGCAGGGCACTTTTTGAAAAGGAGATCAAGCGTCTGGGAGGCGCTGCATCAAATGTAGAATCGATAGCGCATAGCCTTAATTGTGTTACCGTTGACGATTTCTATATAGCGCTCGGTACCGGCGGGGTAACCGCCCACCAGCTTGCTATCATGCTGTCAACGGAAGAGACGGAGGAGGAATCGCCGATTTCCGTTAAAGCCCCGTCTCAGGCAGGGAAAAAGTTCGTATCTTCGGGTGTACAGATACAGGGTGTGGGCGATTTGCTGACTCACATGGCTAATTGTTGCCATCCCTTGCCCCATGATGATATTATCGGGTATATTACGCGGAGCCAGGGAATAACAATCCATCGCAAAGACTGCATTAATATTATTAACGAGCAGGAGAAAGAGCGTCTTATCGAGGCGTCATGGGGGCCGATGGAGGATATCTATCCTGTTAAAGTGCAGATCGAAGCGTGGAACAGGGTGGGGGTGCTGCGGGATATCAGTACGCTGATTGCGGAAGAGAAGGTGAATATCTCCAGCATCAATTCGGTGGAACGCGAAGATACGATGTCAATGTATATAACATTGGAAGTAAAGAACATGGCGGAGTTAGCCGATCTGTTGACCAAAATACATAGCGTGCGCGGCGTTATTAATGCCGTGAGGTTGAGTCAGGCGAAAGCAGGGCTTGGCTCATAATCAAAGGAGGAACCATTGAAGAGGACTAAATCAGCTTTAAAGCAAGCACGGGGATCGCTGCGGCGGGCGGAGAGCAATCGCGCGAGGAAGACAGCTACCAGGTCATCGATTGCACGGGCGGAAGAGGCGATCGCTGCTAACGATACGGAAGCTGCTAAAAAGCGGATTGCGGAAGCTTTCAGTAATCTGGACAAGTCTTTGAAAAAGAAGATCATGCATCCGAACACTGCTGCCAGACGGAAGTCGCGGCTGGTGGCGAAGCTGAAGAAAGCGGCATCTGCTGATGCCGTCGTGGCAGAAAAGAAGCCAAAGAAAGCAGCATCTGCTGATGCCGGCGTTAAAGAGAAGAAGACAAAGAAAAAAGCAGCTAAATAGTCAAACGCGGCATCGCTAAGCATACACGGCTATGTGTGGAGCCTTATAAAGAGGGTGTCTGCACATAGTTTTTATTTGTTGCATTTTGCTACAGGAATGGGTGGGAACAGTATATGGAACTGGCTCAATTTCAACAGATCGGGCACAGTCTGGC
>DIKB01000129.1:2377-3175 GCA_002421445.1 Dehalococcoidia bacterium UBA5629
GCTGAGGCGATCGTACACGCCCATCCTGCTCATACAATCGCCCTTTCCTTTGCCGGGCGATTGATTACCCCCTGCGATATGGAAGGACAACTGAAGCTGTGCAGCGTGCCGGTTATCGGCGATGAATCGGCGCTGGCGAAGCCGGGCGGATACGCTAATGAAATAGCAGATGCGCTTTCCAGGGCATCCATCATCGTTGTTCGCGGGCACGGCAGCTTCGCCATCGGCAAATCTCTGGATGAGGCATTCGATCATACCGTTACCCTGGAGCAATGCTGCCACATTTTGTATCTACGCAGATCGATGGGACTGTCGTGAGTCTGTGTTGTTT
The DNA here is from genome assembly GCA_002421445.1 of Dehalococcoidia bacterium UBA5629. Lineage (GTDB taxonomy): Bacteria > Chloroflexota > Dehalococcoidia > GIF9 > UBA5629 > UBA5629. The sequence goes on from DIKB01000129.1 coordinate 2,709, forward strand.
TAGAAAACAGCATATATGCAAACTTCTATGTAATCAACTTTTGCTCATAGCCTGAAGCCTTAAATCTTTGGGCATCTTCTCAATGGCGTATCTGAGTGCGGTTCTCGGCATGGTTTTCTTATTTCGTACCACGTAATCGAACACTTCCTGCTGATGTGCCTGGCTTGCTGCCTTGAGCATCCAGCCGTATCCCTTCTGAACCAGATCGTCTTCATCCAGCAGCAAGATGTCGGCTATCTCAAAGATATCCTTCAAGAACTTCCCCTGCCTGGCCGGGATGATCAACGTGACTGCAGAGGCACGCCTGAACCAGCGATTGTCCGATTTCGTCCATTTCTTCAATTGAGCAATGTATTGCGGATACTGATCGACAAACGATCCGATGGTGTGATTGCACAGGGAATCGCACTTCGCCCAGTTGTTAACATAGTTGTTTAACCAGTGCTCGAATACTTTCAGGTCGCCCG
>DIKB01000129.1:3220-6102 GCA_002421445.1 Dehalococcoidia bacterium UBA5629
TTCAACAGTTCCTCGCAGAGAGAGAATATCTCCTGTTTGCTGAGATGTTTGATTTCAGGTAAATATTTCCGGGAGATTTTATCGACGATGGCGGACTTTACTCCGTAGAAGAGAACTTTCTCTTTAAAAAAGGATTGAGCCGATGCCATCGTTTTTTCGTCTGCCTGTTGCTTCAGCTCTGCGCGTAGTGCGGATATAACATCGTTTTTCATAACCGGAAATCTCCATCTAGTGCTCTATTAATCTATTTGTACTCCCTGTTTTCTCAGACTGTCCGCTTTTTTAATAGAGCAATCCTCGCATCTGAATTGAGGCTCTGCCGCAGTTTTATCATATCCTTTGGACTGCACCAATCTATATCCTCTGGTCACTTTCCCGCATTCAATACAGGTGATATTCTCGTGTATCTGCCATACCTGCCCCAGCTTATCAGTTGTGAAAATAAAGCGGTCGACCCAGAAGAAAATCAGCCCTCCAACCAGATTGGCAACGGATGAGCCGATCCAGTCTTCCGCGGTTCCCATTACCGTTGGGGAGTGCTTGAAATAGGCAATGATTGGAGCCAGAATCGGTGTGCTTAGTTGCCATCGCAGTAAATAAAGTAAATATCGTCTGATCATATCGCGTCCCTCACAATACTAAATTTTTTCCGCATCAGTTCTGCCATTCACGGAGAGTATTGAGCATAGTATATACCCAATTTTACCTGAATTGCAGGCTTTTGTGGATGTTGAAATTTACAGAGATATTAGCAGTGGAGAAATACCTCATATTCGCAAATATGGAGAACTCGTGGTTTGATCGCCTATATTATTTTGATAAGCTCGATTTCGAATGTCAGGTCTTTCCCTGCAATATGAATACGGGTTTATGACTTTGACAAACCCATAGCTTCAAATAGCACTAACGGTAAAATAATTACAGCTAATAACGAATCTAAGACGTCTTAACGGGAATTGAAAATACGGTAAAGTACGGTATAACTATGGAGAGATGTTGACAATTATGCACCACTGACACTATTATTACGGTAGGTAAGTATTAAATAGCTTTTTGTAGTATTTACCGATAGTTAAAAATGGAGTGAGACAAATGAGCAGCGAAAATGACAATCAGGGATTTGAACTTAAAGTCAAAGTAGAAAAAAGAGACGGGTATTTCGCGGCAATCACAAAACCATTTGCTATAACTGCATATGGCAATACTGCTGAAGAAGCGGAGAGTAAAGCATGTAAAGCAGTTTTAGTTCTTCTTGATAGGCACCCATTGTCTGATGCTACTTCGTTTGAATTTTTAAAGAAGAGAAAGGTCAAACTAAAGGAACTTAAAGAGCCAACTGATCATGATTATCCCATAGTAAGCGAATGTAGTAGGGAAATGCGATTGGCTGGAACTCATGGCTAGGTATAGTAGAGCAGAGGTTGAATTAGCTTTAGGACAAAATGGTGTTACTAAAGTGCAAGAGGATGACGGTATAGCTATTTACCAAAAGAATACATACCCTGGCTGTGAGGTTGTCATTGTTTGGGATAATCCGAGTGGTGTAATTGAGTTAGATGACCTTAGAAGACAACTAAATGATGCTGATGCACCAACTGATTCTATCTGTGATGACTTGGCCAGGAATCGCAATAGGAATTAAAGTCTATGGCTAGTAATGATAACAAAAACATAGAAGTAACTTCCCGTAAGAATAACGGAAATTTATCACTTCATCCTGTGAAGTTTAATGATGCGGTCAAATGCATAGTTCAAGTGAAACCACCCAAAAAGGAGGTTGCTAATGGCTAATGTATTTGATGTTGCTAAATATATTCTGCAAAAACAAGGCACTATGACTGTAATGAAACTCCAGAAGCTTGTTTACTTCAGCCAAGCTTGGTCGCTTGCTTGGGTTGATAAACCTCTTTTTAGTGAACCAATAGAGGCTTGGACTAATGGCCCAGTGGTGCGTGCTCTGTATGACGTGCATAAAGCAATGCGGCTATTCTACATTGATCACTTGATACTACCTTATGGTGATCCTACTAATCTAAGCCCCGATGAAATTGATACTATAGATACCGTTTTATTAGCTTATGGAGATAAGAGTGCTCAATGGCTAAGTGATCTTGCTCATATGGAAGACCCATGGATTAAAGCAAGAGAAGGGTACGCAGAAGGGATGCCTTGCGTTAATGAGATAACCCATGAATCAATGGCGGAGTATTACGGTTGTTTATCACCTGATGCTCCACTTGTTTCAAATGTCTAAGAAAAGCAAAAAGGTAGTCATTAGTAAGAATCCCTATTCAGGTAAAACTGCTAGAGCAGAACAAAATCCTGTAAATTACGATACTACAAGATTTAAGTGGCTTATAAGTCCAATTTATATTGACTATGACCATGACATTTATGGATGGGATCGCATTCCAGTTCAATATTTACTTGGGACTATAGTTACGCGGTTTCACACTTTAGAAGGTCAAACCTGGGCAGAGATAAAATTGGCAGATAACCACAATCATTCAAAACCGATAGTTGAATTAGAGGGCGAATTACAGAGCAGACTAAAAGAACGCGATTTGGATCATCTGGAGAACCTTTTTCAAATTAGTGTAGGTAATGTGCCGAGAATTTTTGGATATAGAGAAAAACAAATATTTTACCCTATGTGGTGGGACGAGACACATAGCATTTGTCCAACTAACCCTTAATAACCTTCTACTTCTCAATTAGTTACTTCAGCATCAACCGCTTGCCTTGCGTCTCTCCTATAGCTAAAATCGTTCTCTCGCTGTCGTTCAATTCTCTCGCATTGTATCTGAAATTAAACTCATTTAGATATAGGCTTAGGTGTTTATTCGATACATGCTGGTATATACCAGTTAAACCTCTCTTTA
>DIKB01000112.1:0-271 GCA_002421445.1 Dehalococcoidia bacterium UBA5629
GGGATCGATACCATGAATTATGATGTGATTATTTGCGATTGGAATGGAACACTGATTTCGTCGCGAGATGAAAAGGGGATTATGGCGAGCGTTGCTATTGATTACGCTAAAGCCTCCTTTCCGTTACGCCTTTCCCATCTCGTACGCTTACTTAAAGTTCAACGAAAATTGAACATGCTCTATCGGGAAAGACGTCGGGACAATGATTTCGATTATGTTATCGAGATGTTCAGAGTGTTCAACGCACATATTGTTAACGGGCTGCCTGTGG
>DIKB01000112.1:420-10398 GCA_002421445.1 Dehalococcoidia bacterium UBA5629
ACCTTGAAAGCCGCGGGATACGATACAAGCTTCGATTTTTATGAAGCGAATGGTTTGAAACAGGAAAACGGACTGGCAATCGGCTTTGACCTTAGTATCTATCGGAAAAAGCTCGTATATTTACGTGAGCTGCTTAAACGGAAGAATATCGATGAGAGCAACGTTGTTTACATCGGCGATAGCCAGGACGATGCCGAATGTTTTGAGTTTGTGGGGCATCCCGTTATGTCTTTTCTATCGGCGCCGGATCTAAAAGAACAATATGCCCGGAAGTACAAGGCGTTTGTTCCGGAAAATGAACGTGACCTTGCGGCCTATCTCGGGATAGCTTCCATCTAGCCTTTCTTCTTTCGTTACTTTAATTTGACTGTTTTCCGGATGCAGTTTACGCTTATTAATAGTAAGTATCTGCGCTATTCATTAAATGTGACTCAGTTGCGGAGGTAATGTTATGACAAAGGAACGTCTTATCGTTATCGGTGATGGCGGGTGATGCCTGCGAATATTTCGTTTTACGATCAAGGTAGTACATCATTTCTGCTGAACAATGTTTCCTTGCTATAATCAAGGAAACATTGTTTTTATGTGGTTCCTTCAGGGTGATAGTGCAAAAACTATTTTACGTCTTGCAACGGTTTAAATCGATCGCGACAACAGGGCATATTTTTCGTGTCTGCTGTGCTCTCATTCTGTCATTTGCTGTTTTGCTGGTCACAGCCTCTCCTGTAGCTGCCTGCATTATTACTGTGGCTCCTTCTACCACTTCCGGTACCGTCGGTGATACGGTTTCCATTACTATCAATGTTCAATTAACGCATCGTAATTGCACCGTCCCTATCGATGATACGGTGATAACGTTGACCGGCGTGGAGATGGTCAGCCAAACTCCATGGCAGACCGTAAGATCGGATCTGTATAAAAAAGAGATCAAAGTAAAGCTGATTAAAAGCGGTCAGGGAAAAATCGAGGTGGTGAGGGAGTGCTCGCGTGGTGGCGATGATACGATTGCCACAATAGCTATCGCTGAAGCGAAAACTACTCAACTGCCTGCCATGCCACAGCCGTCGACTGCAACGCAATTGCCCTCTCTGCCATCTACAACATCGCCACCGTCTTCTGAGACTCTGACTTCTGATGGTCAACAGCAGCCACAGCAAATCCCGGACGAACCCACCTGGTGGGATGCGTTTCGAGATGGCATCACACAACCGAGTATTATGGGCGTCTGGTTGTTGACCATTTTCGGTACGGCAGGTTTGATGCTGCGTTTTCGGCGTTTGCGCTATCTCATTTTGCTTGGTTCTCTGGCTTTTCTCGGTTTCATAACCGGTGGTTGCCCCTGCGCGTTGGGCGCATTGCAGAACGTTTTCATTCATCTGGGAACGATCAAGGAGAAACTGTCATCCTACCTTTTCATCGGAATCCCAATAGTAGCCTCGATTTTTATGGGGCGTTTGTTCTGTGGATGGGTATGTCCGATGGGTGCAGTCCAGCATTTCATTTACAGAAAGGAGCTTTTGAAGAAAGGACAGAAAACCGATCTTAACTGGCGTTATCATCAAATATTGAGATATCTGAAGTATCTGGTACTGGTTATTCTGATAGTTGCAGTGCTGATAACGCAGGAAGCTGTTTTCAAAGATATCGATCCGTTTAAGGCACTGTTTAATCTTAATTTTACGTTGCTGACGCCAACACTAATTCTAATCGTTATCCTCGTGGCAGCATTATTTATCGGCTTCCCATTCTGTAAGTATCTCTGCCCTCTCGGCGCTTTGCTATCGCTATTCTCTCGCATATCACTGTTTAAAGTTAAGATAGGAGAGAAATGTACCAATTGCAAGGCGTGTCATACACTGTATTGTGATTATCGCGCTATCGTCCCCGGTGAACATTCGCCAAGCATAGATCGGTTGGAATGCGTCAGTTGCGGTGAATGCATTTCCCGTTGTCCTCACGGCGCAATCGATTTCACCGCGAAATGATAACAAGTCACTCCTGCTCCACGCTCATTTTGTGTTGAGTGAAACGATTCTGATATAATGAGCGGCAAGCCCCTGTAGCTCAGGGGATAGAGCACCGGCCTCCGAAGCCGGGTGCGAGGGTTCAAATCCCTCCAGGGGCACTTGAGGAGTGTGACTCATATGAATGGACAACAGACGACTGAATTCAGGTGGCATGGCCGTGGTGGTCAGGGAGCTGTAACTTCAGCTGAGATGATTGCTCTGGCAGCAATCGAGGAAGGGAAGTTTGCGCAGGCATTTCCCAGTTTCGGACCGGAACGGCGAGGTGCGCCGGTTCTGGCATTCAATCGTGTTCACGATTCAATACCGATTAAAATACGATCCGGTGTAACTAATCCCGACGTTGTAGTCGTTCTCGATCCCGGGCTCCTCACTATCATTGATGTGATGGCCGGGCTTAAAGAGAACGGTGTTCTCGTCATCAATAGTCCCAAATCATTGAGTGAGCTTAAGAAAGATTACTCCGGACCGTGGAATCTTGCAGTCGTCGATGCTACCAAAATTGCACGCAAAGAGCTCGGTGTGCCCATAGTTAATACAACCATGCTCGGAGCAGTTGTTAAAGCTGTCGGAATAATAAAACTGGAATCGCTCAACGGCCCGATCAAAGAGCATTTTGGAGCCAGGGCTCCGAGCAACATTACTGCTGCTCGTGAGGCATATGAACAAACACAGATTGCACCCCCTGTCAAGACCATGCCGAAGAGGGTTGAAGTACTCGAGGTGTTACCGTCATGGCAGGAGATACTTCCCGGTTGTGTAGTTACCAGCCCGGGTAGTGCCAAGCAGTATCGCACCGGAGATTGGCGTTCAAAATATACTGATTTTGACTACTCGCGCTGCATTAAATGTGGCCTCTGTTATATATTCTGTCCTGAAGGGTGCATCGAACAGCGACCTGATGGATATTTTGAATCGAACAAATATTACTGTAAGGGATGTGGCATCTGTGCTACCGAATGTCCCAAGGAAGTTATATCCATGATCGAGGAGGCGTCATAGTATGAAACGAATCGGAATGGAAGGTTCTCTGGCAATAGCTGAGGCTGCGAAAGCAGCTCATGTCGATGTGGTAGCCGCATATCCCATTACTCCGCAGACGCATATTGTTGAGAAGCTGGCTGAGCTTGTCGCCACCGGCGAACTGAAGGCGGATTATATACCGGTGGAATCAGAGCATTCTGCGATGAGCGCCTGCCTCGGCTCCTGTGCTGTCGGCGCCAGAACGTTTACAGCTACGGCGGGGCAGGGACTCGAGCTGATGCATGAAGTTCTTTACGTCGCATCATCAATGCGATTGCCGATCATCATGGTGGTTGTGAACAGAAGTTTGTCGGCCCCTTTGAGTGTCTGGGGTGATCATTCCGATGTCATGGCCGTTCGCGATTGCGGATGGATTCAGATGTTCGCCGAGAATGTTCAGCAGGCTTATGATCTGACCTTATGTGCATTCAAAATCGGCGAGGACCACAGCGTTTTGTTTCCGGTCATGGTACATGTGGATGGTTTCCACCTTTCTCACGTCATTGAACCGTATTTTGTACTCAATCAGGAGGACATAGACGGCTTTATACCTCCCTACCGCTATCCTTATGCGTTAAACCCGGCAAAGCCTGTTACTCTCGGTGCATTCGGGCCTCCCAATGTGTATACCGAAGCGAAGAAAGCGCAGGAGGTTGCTCTCCTGTCTACGAAGAAGGTTATTCTTAACACATGGACACAGTTCAAGAAATTATCCGGCCGTTCCTACAATCCTGTTGAGGTTTATAAAACTGATGATGCCGATGTGGCTCTCATGACGATGGGCAGTTTCAGCGAAACGGCGATGCTGGCTATCGATAGCCTCAGAAGCCAGGGGCTTAAGGTGGGATTGGTCAGACTCCGCTTGTGGCGTCCTTTCCCATTTGATGAGCTTCGTGCTGCTGTATCGAATCTGAGTACACTCATTGTTTTCGACAGGGCGATCTCTTCCGGCGGCCCCCCAGGTCCTGTTGCCAGCGAAATTAGAAGTGCCCTGTATCCGATGAAAACGAGGCCTAAGGTTGTTAGCTTCATTGGTGGTCTCGGCGGACGTGATGTTACCGTTCAGGCTTTTGAAAAGTTGATTAAGAAGGGCATTGAGAAAGCAAAGGCCGATCAATTGACTGACTATGAAATGATCGAGGTGCGCGGACAATGAACACTACTGTAACTGTAACTAAAAGACTGGTGAATTCTTTCGAGCAACTGGCTCCCGGCCATCGAGCATGTCTGGGTTGTGGTGAAGCGTTGGCGGTACGCCTTGTCGGCAAAGCGCTGGGCCAAAATGTAATCATTGTCAGCGCTACGGGATGTATGGAGATTATCTCATCGCAATATCCCTTTACGTCGTGGGAGGTGCCGTGGATTCATACGCTGTTTGAAAATGCATCGGCAGTGGCTTCCGGTATAGAGGCTGGCATCCGGGCACTATCCAGAAAAGGTGAATTCAATGAAAAGACGAAAGTCGTTGCCATGGGTGGCGACGGTGCAACATCCGATATCGGTTTGCAGGCTTTGTCCGGTGCGCTGGAACGCAGGCATAATTTTATCTATATCTGCTATGACAATGAAGCGTATATGAATACGGGCGTTCAACGCTCCAGCGCAACGCCCTACGGTGCATCCACGACCACATCACCTGCAAGCAAAATCACCATCGGTCAGACTACATGGAAGAAGAATATGCCGGCCATTGTAGCGGCACATGATGTACCATATGTTGCTACTGCCTGCGCGAGCTATCCGTTCGATCTTATGAGCAAGGTACAAAAAGCCATGAACGTCGATGGCCCATCGTATATTCACATATTATCCGTTTGTCCGACAGGCTGGAGGTCTTCAACAGAGTCTGTTATTGGGCTGGGCAGGCTCGCGGTGAGAACGGGTATATTCCCGCTCTACGAGATTGAAGACGGCAGGTACAAATTAAATATGCAAATGGATAAACTCCATCCGGTTGAGGAGTATCTCAAACAGCAGGGCAGGTTCAGACATTTATCACCCGAGGTCATCGCCAGCATTCAAACGAGAGTCAATGCGGATTACGCAAAGCTGAAGGAGAAAGCGACAAGAAGCTAGTGTAGTGTCTCAAAGACATCTCTACAATAAGCGACACCTTAGACTCATTGTCAAGATATTGCGGTGATACTACACTAGCAGTTTTTTCTGTCTGGATTTTCTTGACTCTTGTAGAGTCGTCTCATTATACTTTTCGCTGCGGGGTGTAGCGCAGTGGCTAGCGCGCATGGTTTGGGACCATGAGGTCGGTGGTTCGAATCCACTCACCCCGACCAGTTTCTTGTTTTTTAGACCATAAATGCTGGTGTAATGAAACTTTTACGAGATTACCCGGAATGTTTAAAAATATTGGCGTTGATGCTAAAAACTGGGAATGTCAAATTGATTTAGTCAGATAATTAGCTCTTTCGTCAAGTAACCGGTTTTGCAGGACTAATTCCCTTTGTGCTTTCTCAAGCTTTTCATATCGCGGAGTCTGGTCTTTTCTTATTACAATTTTACTACCAGGTTTGCCAGTCGAAATTGGTAATTCTTGAATGACCTTTGCTGCTTCAAGTCTTTGTTCCGCTATCTTACAATAATTCTCGGAAATATCTATATGAAGGAAGTGGCGTTTTGTATTTTGTGCTACTACAGCAACAGTACCCGTGCCTCCAAACATATCAAGTACCACATTTCCTCTATAAGTATAATATTTAATCAACCTGTAAATTAGTTCTTCAGGGAAAGGGGCTGGATGTCCCCTGCGATGAGTCTCAGGTGGAATATACCAGAAACCATCAGAAAAGCGTTTAAACTCATCGGCGGTAATATCAGACTCTCTAGGATCACCTTCTAAAGCCCATGAATCTTTACTGAAAACCAAGACGTATTCCCACGAAGGTAAAATATGGGGATTTGATGGACTACGCCAACTTCCCCATGCCGTTCTTTTAAGCATTGTCTGCTTAAACCATAGTATCTCTGTTCTCATTATCATTCCAATTTCCCTGAGTTGATTAGAGAAATCATGGTGAATAGGGGTGAAGTTTTTTATACTTGTTGGAGCAATATTCAAGGCAAACCGTCCACCTGGCACTAAAATCCGTTTTGTTTCCAGCCAGACTTGCTTCATCCATTCTAAATATTTTTCATATGTAAGACTATCGTCATGATTATCATAATTTATTCCCAAGTTATAAGGCGGTGATGTAATAGCTAAGTCAATACTATTACTTGGAATTTGTTGCATGACTTTAAGAACATCACCGCAGACTATTTGGTCAAGAAAACTTGCTGGTGTCATTTGGTCACTATTATTTGGTGTACAGATAAGCATTTCTCCCTCTTATTGGGGCAATTTTCTTTCCAGTTCTTTCTCTTACACTGCGTAAGGCTCGTTGCCAATCAAACGCATCTTTAGATACTAATCTAATTAATTCTGAAGGTATCTCTTGATTCGGATATTTATCAAATAATGCCTCAATTCTTTGATAAATTGTTGGGTTACTCATTATTTCCTTCATATCCTGTGAAGATTTATCTGCAACCCATGCTTGTTTTCCTAAATTGCATTCCTCGCATAAAGATTGTAGATTTGATATATCATTTGTGCCACCCCAATCTACTGGTATTTTATGGTCAACAACTAATTTCACTTTATCTTCTTCTACTGTCGTGCCGCATGCTTGGCATCTAAACCCGCTCTCACTAAAAACTTGATATCTTACACGTCCATTAATCGTTTTTCTTTCACCGCGTGCTGCAGTCTTTTCCAGGGAAATAAGTCGCACGTGACCATCCCCGCGAACCTCCATTTGCCATCCTTGTTGTCGTAAAAGGCGAATTGTTCTTGGAACATCATTGAGACCAGTTAATTCTCTAAGTTTTTGATTATGAGTCCATTCATTTAAGTGCTGTTTGAGGTAATCAAGCACTTGTTGTTTTCTATTCGTTTTTTTCAACTTAGTATCTTCCGAAAATCGTGCCTCTGTATTATAACACCCTCTGACTAGATTTACTCTATGTTGTTTTCGGTTGGAGCATAGTAACTTTTGTGTTCCTGGTATCAGCCCCTTCTTCCCAAATATAAGTTTGGAAACTGTCCACAATGCGGCTTTTAAGGAGTTCAACCAAAATTATATTTACTCGGAAATTGCGACACTGTTTCTTGCTAAGATCGCAAGAAACAGCGGGAATTCATTGCGGGCACGATTCTCCATCTTTGCAGCCGATCCTGTGCTTTGTTTGTCCGAAGCCCATTCCTCCAGCTTTTCTATGACGAATCCATTCTCGGAGAGCAGCCGGCTGTAATGTGACAGCGGGAAATGGTATGACCACGTGACCTGAGACTGTGTTCCCTTGCCGGGATGTGCCGCGATGGGTATCTTTAACGGTGTCAGATATAAATTCACCTTTCTATACTGACTTTTATTCTGCTCATCTATGCCCCAGCTTGTCTGCCTTGGAATCCTGAAACTGGGATGATTGAGCACGATCAGCAACGTGCCTTGCGGCGATAAATGGTTTCGGGCGTTTCTGATGACTCCCAGGGGATCGCTAATATTCTGGAGTGCCAGAATGATTGATGCATGGGTGAAATCGGTTTTCTGAATTGCCAGCTTTCTGCTGACATCGCCCGTGTGGTAGCTGTGTTTTTTGTTTTTATCGAGACGTTTCGCCTGTTCTATAAGGTCGGGCGCACTATCAATGCCCTCATAATGGATGTTTGCGGGAATATGTCTGGCAAGCACGCCCTGTCCGCAGGCAAGATCAAGCAGGGAATCGCCGTCATGCAAGTCCAGCAGCCTCAGGCTCAGTGGCAATATGATATGCTGGTGGTAGTAATGGCCTTCAATGCCGACAGCTTTGCTGTACCATTCGCTGACGTTTTGCCAGGATGTTTCCTCATTATGGCTGCCTGACGCTGCGGGGTTGCGATGAGACGGAATCCTTTTCATGTTCTATGCGCCTGGCATGTCTTTGATCTGTAATTTCCTCTATTATATCTTCTGTCGGCAGGCTATAAGCAGTGCTCCGGGTCCAAGATGGACTCCGAGAGTTGTCCCCAGCCTCACGACTCTTACAGGCACATCTTTCGCGATAGTTGAAATCTGCGTTGCCAGTTTCTGCGCATCCTCGGGTGTTGTACTGTGTGCTATTGCGATATCGACAACGTCAGGTATCTTTTTCAGATCATCGAGCAGCCGATCTATACCTTTTGCCCTGTTTCTCGCCTGTCCTGATGGAACTACCTCTCCATCTTTGAGTGCAAGCACCGGTTTGACTCCGAGCAGAGAGCCTACTAGCGCTTTGGCTTTTCCAATACGTCCACCCAGGAGAAGATATTTGAGTGTATCGAGCAGCCCGAAGAGATGTGTTTTTGGAATAGCGTTAGTGACCATAGCCAAAATATCATCGAGATCTTTGCCTTTCTGCGCCGCTTCAGCTGCCATTAAAACGATGAGTCCCAGTGATACTGAAATAGATTGAGAATCAATCACGGTGATGGGATAGGCATTTTCGAGCATGCTTTTAGCTAAGAGCGCAGAATTAGGTGTTCCGCTGAGCTTGCTGCTGATATGAATTGAAACAATGGCATCCGCTTCAGCCGCCAGTTTTTTATAGACTTCAACAAAATCCTGAGGCGATGGCTGGATGGTTACAGGATGAATTGGCCCATTGATTAACTTATCGTAAAACTGCTCATCGGTTATGGTAACCCGTTCTCTGTAGATATCGTCTCCAAATCGAACATAGAGAGGAACTACAGCGATTCCCATTTTGTGCGCCAGCTCTGCGGGGATATCTGCACTGCTATCCGTCACGATTTTAATTTTCATAATCCGCATCCTCCTCTTTAAAGTATAATTATATCAATGCATTCGCTCCGTTACAATAGTCGAAAGTCGAAACGGTTAACTCAACATAATGAATGATCAAATGGGCCACAGATTATGCGATTGTTTTGTATAAGCCGGTAACGGTACAATGTTGAACAGTCATTGTTATTACACATAGTTATAAACATGACGGGAGTTATCATTGTGGTGTCATCATATAGTACATTGCACAAAACCGGAGAATTGAGATCGAGGGCTGAAAGGCTCGAGTTGAGATTAGCTCATTGCGACATCTGTCCCCGTGCCTGCGGAGTGAACAGGATCGAGGGGGAACAGGGTTTTTGCCAGTCCGGCAATTTGTCGGTTATCTCGGCCTGCTGTGAGCATAAGGGAGAGGAACCTGCTATCTCCGGCACGAGGGGTTCGGGGACTATCTTTTTCACCGGATGCAATTTGCGATGCGTGTTTTGCCAGAACTATCAGATCAGCCAGGAGTTTTGGAATACACGCAGGGAAGAATTGAATTGCCATCGGCTCGCAGGGAAGATGTTATATCTTCAGAACGATCTGAAATGCCACAACATTAATTTTGTGTCGCCAACTCAGTATGTGCCTCAGATCATCAGAGCCATCGACGAGGCTGCGGGGATGGGTCTTCATATCCCGCTGGTCTATAATACCAACGGGTATGAGTCACTTGATACATTGAGAGAGCTGGACGGGGTGATCGATATTTATCTGCCGGATATTAAATACGCATCCAATTCGAATGCGACCGAATATTCTCACGCTGATAACTACGTGGAGTTTTCACGGAAGGCTATCCATGAAATGTACCGGCAGGTCGGCGATCTGATTACCGATCCCGATGATGTCGCCCTGCGGGGATTGATCGTACGACATCTTGTATTGCCTAATAATTTGAGCGGAGCTAAAGCTTGTATATCGTGGTTGTTACGCGAATTATCGCCATCCGTTACCATGAGCATTATGTCCCAGTATTATCCCTGTTATAGGGCACCAGATATACCTGCCCTGGCGCGGAAGTTGTCTCCTGCGGAATATGCCGATATCACCGATTGGCTGGATACGGC
>DIKB01000066.1 GCA_002421445.1 Dehalococcoidia bacterium UBA5629
GGGAAGGTGACGATTTTGGCAGAGATATCATTCCGATAATGGCGAAAAAAAATAGCAACATGTTCGCCTATGATTTTAGTGAGCACAACAAAATAAAAGATTACGTGACTAAATCAAATGACAACATAAGACAGAAAGTTTTAGTAGAAAAAATTCGGGATTCCTCATACTGGAGAAATGTAGATTCTCTTGATTCATATTATGAAACAAGTATGGATCTGGCGTCCGTTGATCCTCTTCTTAATCTTTATGGTGAGCTGTGGCCAATCAGATCGTATCAAAGACCGCGGCCTCCGAGCAAATTTGTAATGGGGGGCGCGATGTCGGAATCTCTGGTTTCTGACGGATGTATTATCAGTGGTAGCTTCGTACAACGATCCATATTATCACCCGGTGTGATAGTGGAAAAAGATGCATCCGTAGAAGATTCAGTGATTTTTGACGATGTCATAATTGGCGCTGGGACGAAAATTAGAAGGGCTATTATTGACAAGGAGGCTAATATCCAGCCAAGAGTATCTATCGGTTACGATAAAGAAGCAGACGAAAAAAGAGGTTGCATAATTTCGGAAAATGGTATCGTTGTTGTTCCAAGGGAGCTAATTATAGAATAAACGTATGTTTGACACTACCGTTCGTGAACCTTTATGCTTTGGATCATATATGGATACTTTAACTGTATCATCGTATAATCATATAATGTTAATTACGAGGGCAACATCTAAATGAGTAAATTTATTGATGCGTTAAAACGAGCTGCAATACCCCCTGCAACTTCCATCGGTTTTCAGACAAAAAATATTGCCAGAAGAAATTCTCAATTGCTCGTTGTTGCCAGCGTAGTTTCCGATAGTAAAAAGGCTTTGAAAACTATCGGAACGGCTGGTCTGGATGCAATACTTGTGAGATTGCACGCTCAATTCGATCTTAGTGAAATTCGTAAAGCTGTCGGAGATGTGCCCGCAGGTCTGCGATTAGATGTTAAAGACATGGAATCGGAATTGACCGCTTCAGTCGATTTCATTGTTTATTCGATGAAAATGCCTGTATCTTTTTTGAATAAAGCTACTGTCGGAAAAGTCATGGAGATTGAGCCATCATTGGATTTAGGATCGATTCGTGCTATCAACGGAGTCGGATCGATTGTAGATGCTGTGATGCTTGGTGGCGATGACGTTTCTTTCACTGTTGAGCGGCTTCTTTATTGTCAGCGCATATCGGATTTAGTCACTCAACCTGTACTGGTGTCTGTTGATTCATCTGTAAAGGGCAGCGAACTGGCAACTCTTTGCGAAGCGGGAGCAGACGGGATTGTAATTACAGATGTATGCTCTGCATCAGCATATGCCGAGATTCGCAAGGCTATTAGTGGATTACCAAGAAATATCAAACGGAAATCAGCCGGTACTGCGATTGTTCCGAAACTCAGCGGAACACCATCTGTAGATGAAGAGGAGCAGGAAGAAGACGAATAGCTTCTATTATTGCTAGTAAAAGCTTCTTCGTCGCCATGTTAACGTTTCTGTTATCTGTCGTTGCAATATCTCTGTCCGGTGTGATGTTGCCCGGTCCGTTGACGGCTGCCACAATTGCAAAAGGGTATCGGGATAAGAATGCAGGTTTTTTCATAGCCCTCGGCCATATCATTGTAGAATTGCCTATTATACTTCTTGTCTACTTCGGTTTTGCTCATTACTTTAATATCCCAGAAGTTAAAATGATCACCGGTGTGCTTGGCGGTTTGATGCTGATATTCATGGGTATTATGGTATTTCGAACATTTAAAAAGACTGATGGCCAGATGGCGGATCTACCCTACAATTCATTGATAACAGGGATAGTAATGACAGCAGCCAATCCATACTTTTTACTGTGGTGGGTAACGATCGGCATAGCATTAATTTCCAGTGCTGTGGTTTTTGGTTTACCGGGGCTCATATTGCTTAGCTTCGTCCATTGGTCATGTGACACCATATGGGAACTCTTTATCTCAATGAGCGTATTTAAAACGCGGCATCTCTGGAGTTCCAAAGCACAGCGGATCGTCTCCAGTATTTGTGCGCTCGTACTGATCGGCTTCGGAATACAGTATTGCTGCTCCGCATTCATCGGAGCTATATAATCAGCAGGTTCTCTGTATTGCCTGGAAGAACTTACCTTCAGTTTTAATGCTGGGAGCAATTACCATCGGCACCTTTTGCATATCTTTTATGGTCATTGCACCGCAAACCCCCATCGATGTGCGTAGCGCGCCTACGAAGTTCTCAGAGCCATTTGTGACTGACGTAGGACCAAAAAGAAGCTTTTCTAATGAAGTTTTCGTTCCGATTTTTATTCTCGTACCTCTGGGTAATGCAGGATGAGGATGAGACATACCCCAGTGGAAACCTTTTCCTGGCGCCTCAAAAGTCTGAGCGAAGGGCGAACCGATCATCACAGCATCTGCACCTGAAGCAAAAGCTTTACATAAGTCGCTGCCGACTCGAATACCGCCGTCGGTTATAATCGATATATACTTTCCGGTTTTCTTAAAATACGCATCACGGGCAGCAGCGCAGTTCATAGTAGCGGTTACCTGTGGTATGCCGATTCCCAGAACCTCTCTTGATGTACATGCTGCTCCTGGTCCTACACCTACCAGCAAACCATCGATGCCAGTCTGCATAAGCTCAAGTGAAGCACTATAGGTAACACAATTACCGACGATGACCGGCATCTTTATCGTCTTGACCAACTCTGCAAAATTAAGCCCGTGGTAGCTTTTGGAAATATGTCGAGCGGTAGTAACTGTGGATTGAATTACCAGAATATCTGCACCTGCTTCTTTGACAATTGGAGCAAGATGCTTAGCATTTGCAGGGATCAAAGAAATCGCACAGATTGCTCCTGCTTTCTTGACTGTTTCGACTCGTTTGGCGACCAGTTTTTCATCTATAGGGTGAGTATAAATTTTCTGCAATAAATGAGTTACGTCGCGGTCAGACGCATGAACGATCTCATCAAGTATTTCCTCTGGTTTTTCGTAGCGGGCTTGCACACCATCAAGATTCATAACTCCAAGTCCACCAAGCTTATGGAGCAAAATCGCTACTTCTGGATTTACGACCGCATCCATGGCAGAAGCAATGATAGGAACAGCGAATGTAAATGGTCCAATCGTCAAATCAATATTCACCTGGTCGGGATTAATGGTAACATCTCCAGGGACAATGGCAACTTCGTCGAATCCGTAGGCTCTTTCCATCTGCTTGATTTTTGGACTTGTCATAAGATGCTCCTAAAATTTTGGTTTAAGGAAAAATATAGCAAACAATCACTGGTAAAGTCAACCTTAAATAATCTTGACAGGCTTGATTTGTACGATGCGATCTACTCCTCCGAGGTCCTTAAAAAAAGTTATTGTAGCATTCGGGAAATACCTTTCAGTGATATTTGCCATCATTGATCGCTGTCCCAGTCCAATTTCCAGTAAAATACAGCCATCGGGATTGATTTTGTACCGAGCTTGCTGCAGTAATATTTCAATGTGACGTAGTCCATCATCTCCTCCAGCTAGAGCTATTATGGGTTCGAAGTGTATTATTTCTGGAGAAAGATCGTTCATCGCAGGTTCAGCGATATAGGGCATATTAGCTACTATCATATCAACAGGAACAGGTAATGGATTTAGTAAATCTCCGTGTAAAAATGTGATTTGCTTTCCAATGTTATGTTTTTTGCTGTTAATGCTGGCAACTTCAAGCGCTGGTGCACTGATGTCAATAGCAAATATGGTGCTCTTTGTTAAATGAATGGCCAGGCTGATGGCGATGACACCGGAGCCTGTACCGATATCAGCAATTTTTAATGCATGTTCGTGCTGCCCATTCTGTGCAAAACCGAGAGCTTTCTCAACAAGTAATTCCGTCTCGGGGCGGGGGATGAGCACACGATGATCGACATAATAGCTTAACCCATAGAAATCCTTGCGCTGAATAATATACGCTATCGGCTCATGTGATATGCGTCGAGTAATGAATTGTTCGAGCTTCTCAATTTGAGAGTGTGTTGGGCACATATCAAGATGTGCCAGCAATTGTTCGGATGATAATTCAACTGCGTGTCCAAGTAATATTCTGGCTTCGATTTGCGGGTCTTCGATGCCATGGTGTTTTAGCCTCGTGGCTGTTTTTTGCAGCAGTTCTCCTGATGTCATGAAAGAACGTTCTGAAGCTGTTGTGCCCTCTCTGCATCGGCGAGAGCATCAATCATCTCGTCCATATCGCCATCAAGAATATGTGGAAGGTTATGAAGCGTAAGGTTAATGCGGTGATCAGTGATACGATCCTGGGGATAATTATACGTTCGTATTTTTTCCGAGCGCTCCCCCGATCCTATTTGCGAGCGGCGTTGTTCGGTGGTCTCTTCTGTTTGTTTGCGCTGTTCAATATCAAACAATCTGGCGCGAAGTACAGCCATTGCCTTCATCCTATTTCGTAATTGGGAACGTTCATCCTGGCATTGTGCAACTATCCCGGTTGGCACGTGTGTAATACGAACAGCAGTCGTTACTTTATTTACGTTCTGCCCTCCGGCGCCTCCACTGCGATAAAATTCTAACCGGAGATCATCGGGATTGATGTTAACCTCGATTTCTTCTACTTGAGGTAAAACAGCAACCGTTGCCGTTGACGTGTGTATTCTGCCCGATGCTTCTGTTTTCGGTACGCGCTGCACACGATGCACTCCCCGTTCAAATTTCAAACGTTTATAACTCCCTTTCCCATCTACCTCAAACACTACTTCTCTAAATCCTCCAACTTCGGTCTGGTTGATATCGATAATCTCTATCTGCCATCCTTTGAGTTGAGCATAGCGGCTGTACATGCGATAGAGATCAGCCGCGAATAAGCTTGCTTCTTCACCACCGGTGCCTGCTCTGATCTCCACTATAGCACCTTTTTTCTCATTCTC
>DIKB01000151.1 GCA_002421445.1 Dehalococcoidia bacterium UBA5629
GATGACGTCAGTCTGGATAGCAGTCGGGACTGGCCTCCGGTGGCGATAACCTTTGCCTTACCGCCAAGTTCACCTTTTATTTTACTGACAACGCCCTCAATCAATCCGGCATACCCAAATACAATCCCCGATTGCATGGCAGCAACAGTATTCGTACCGATCGCATGTTTCGGCTGTGCTAAATCAACACGAGGTAATGCAGCGGTCCGGGTAAATAAAGCCTCGGTTGCAATAACGATACCCGGAGCAATGGCTCCGCCCAGATACTCACCATTCGCTGAAATCGCGTCGAAAGTTGTAGCGGTACCCATATCGATGACAATCAATGGACCGCCATATGTGTAATAGCCTGCCACAGAATTGACAACACGATCAGCACCGACCTCTCGCGGATTATCCATCAGTATCTTGATTCCGGTTTTCACGCCCGCACCGACAATGAGAGGGCTGACATGCAGGTATTGACGACACATCTCATCGAATGTACCGGTGAGGGGTGGAACAACGCTGCAGATAATAGCACCTTTAACATCGGAGACTTTTATACCCTTCTGTCCGAAAAAGATCGAGAGAAGCGCTTCGTACTCATCGGGCATACGATGGATGCTGCTGTCAACTCTCCATGTCGTCTTTAACTTGTCTCCATCGAAGAGGCCTATGGTGATATTCGTATTTCCAATATCAATGGCTAATAACATATATACCGCCTTCTTATTATGCCGCCGCCTGCTCTTTTATCTCACTGATCACCTTCGGCAAAACAGGGATAAGATCACCGGCAAGCATACCGACATCTCCCATCACATGCCCCGCTTTCAACCCAGCCTCTCCGTGAAGATAGACACCGCACACCGCTGCGTCAAAATCAGACACCCCTTGCGCAGCCAGCCCTGCAATAATGCCCGCCAGAACATCGCCTGTTCCTGCGCTGGCAAGTCCCTGGTACGCAAGATCATTTATCCTTGTCTGCCCATCAGGTGAGGCGATAATGCTATATGCCCCTTTCAGGACAACTACCTTGTGCCAGTGTTGGGCAGATTGCCGGGCTGTTTCCAATCGTTTCCGCTGGACTTCTTCGATGGAAATACCACAAAGCTTGCCCATTTCACCGGGATGTGGAGTAAGTATAGCATCACCAGGTAGCTTCTGCCACCAATCAGGCATCAGGGAAAGGATGTTCAAGGCATCCGCATCGAAAATAAGAGTCCGCTCATTCGATTGCCTCAGTATATCCAGCATCGATTTAACGAAATTCACCGTCTGCTTCTGCTGTCCGATGCCGCATCCCATGAGCACAGCCTTATATTCTTTCAACCTTTCACGTATAACAGAAACGGCACCGGGTGATATGGCTCCGTTTTTTTCGGGCAAAGGGATATATGTGGTTTCCGTGAGTTTGGCAGCAAGAATGGGGATGAGGCTTTTCGGAGTCGCAAGGGTTACCAGCCCGGCTCCTGAACGAGCTGCGCCCATACAGGCCAGATACGCAGCACCCACGTAATTGATGGAACCGGCGATAATCAATACTTTCCCGAACGATCCTTTATTTGCATTCGCAGGGCGATCCGGCAAAATACTTTTTACAATTTCTCGCGTGATGAGACCTGTCGTAATATTCTCTGCTAACTGAGTCGGAATACCGATATCGGCAATAATAACCCTGCCTGCATAATCCGCTCCCGGGAAGGTGAAAAAGCCAGGCTTGGGATAGCCAAGAGTGATCGTCATATCAGCACGAGAACAACATGGATCAACCTCACCGGTATCGGCATCCATGCCTGAAGGCATATCCACAGCGAACACGGAAATGCCCGGGCGTTTTATTTTCACATCGTTCAATGTGGTAAGCACTATTTTGTATACCCCGTCGATAACCCGGCTTCTTCCTGTGCCAAAGATGGCATCGATGACTGTTTCTGTCTGATCGAGAAGCCTATCGAGTTCCGTGCACTGAGTATCCTGCTCAGCCTGAATAATCGGGACGCCGCGTTCAGCAAGCCGGATCAGGTTTTTATCATCAATGGCACGCTCGTTGCATAAATACACGCTGATTTCCGCCCCCCAATCGGACAGATATCGTGCTGCAACAAGACCATCGCCACCGTTGTTGCCGGGGCCGATAATTGCAAGAATTCTATTTCCAGCCACGTTGCCAATGGCTTTCCTCATCTCTTCAGCAACCACCTTGCCTGCGTTTTCCATGAGGACAGCAGTCGATAATCCCTGGCTGGCAGCCATGCGGTCTATATTTTGCATCTGCTCCGCAGTAACGATTTTCATAGAGCTTCCATTCGAATTATCGACAATATTCACGCTAGCACGTCGAGCATATAAAGTCAATGCGCTTTACGAATACAAATGAACTAATCACGGTTATACAGTGACTGCAATTGGTAACACATCGCCTGCCAATGCGTCTCCCACCAGTAGATTCAATGATGATCCGAGCATTGCATGTACTGGGTTTGTGGTTCAGATCCGAAGAGCAATCTTGACCATGATTCCAGCATTCTGAGGTGCTTTGCCATCTTGCCCACATTGATATCCACAATAAAAGGCGTCGCCACTGTGGCGATCCGTGCTCCTGTTTTATCACCGGTGTTTACACGATGCGAAGAGGATTGAAGTCCGTATTGTAATCATAAACATCGCAATGCTCTTTCTTTTTCAGATAACCGACGAGAGCATACGTCAAAGGAGTGGCAATCACTTCATAAGCTGTTTTAAACAGCCAGTGGCCTCCAATCATGGTCACCAGCACTGACAGTGGCAATACCCCGATAAATCCGATACTCAAAACGATGATTGTATCTATGCCCTGCCCGACAATTGTCGAACCAATGGTACGCATCCATAACCAGCGCCCTTTCGTCTTGATCTTCAATTGCGATAAAGTGAATGAGTTGACGAACTCTCCCGCCAGATAAGCAGCGAATGATGCGATCAGAAAACGCGGCGTATTCCCCAATATTCGATCATAAGCAGCCTGAGCATCGAAGACAGGCGCCGGTGGCAGCAATCCGCCGATCCAGAAAGCGACAACGGCGAGGACATTGCAGGCAAATCCCGCCCAGATGACAAGCCGTGCCTGTCTATAGCCGTAAACCTCGGTCAAAATATCGCCAAATACATAGCTGAGAGGGAAAATAATAATTGCCGACGGAAGAAGTATAGGGCCGATCATAATTTGTTTGACGATCAAAATATTTGCCGTAATCAAACAGGTGACAAACAAAGCGGTGATGATAACGAATCTGTATGAAAATGTCATGAAATCATTCCTAAGTGTACCAGTTGGCTATATTGAGCATACTTGCTTAATTAGACAACTCGCAAATTGTACCACAGTTCCTCAGGATTCAATAAACGCGCTCATCAACGATCACTTTATGTCTTTCGGGGATCGTTCCTTTAGCGACGTAGTCGACAATATCGACTTTGATACGAACTGCGGTATTGACGACATCAGACAACAGACTGCTTAGTATGTCACGATCCGCTGTACAGCCTTCGGTAATCTCAACTCGAAGAGTCAATATATCACGATAGCCCTGACGGGTAACAGCCGCCTGAAACCTGGTGATCTCCTTGAACTGAGAGAGCGCCGGCTGCAACTGACGCGGATGAATGAACATGCCTCTCGTTCTCACAGCATCGCCCACTCTCCCCAGAACGCGGCAGAGCCGGGGCAAAGACGATCCGCATGAGCAGCGATCCCGGCTCATAATCGCCAGATCACCGGTACCGAAGCGTATAAACGGGCTTGATTTCTCTATTGTCGTAACCACCACCTCACCAGGTTCGCCTTCCGATACCGCCTTACCGGTTGAGGGATCACATATCTCAACGATGACATCCTTATCGATATGAAGGCCTCTTCTGTCGCTGCATTCATACGCAATAACACCGACATCAGAAGTGCCGTAGGCATCCCTTGTCGTAATGCCATATTTCTGTTCTACCATCGTTCTGATCGGTCCACCACCCATTTCACCACCAATGCACGCAAGATGAAGATTAAAATCCTTCTTAATATCGTAGCCCATCTCTTCCGCCCTGGTGATGATAGACATGAAGAAGCCAGTGGTACCATAGAAGGCGGTTGCCCTGAGATCACGCATAACCTGTATTTGCATCTCAGTATTGCCTGTGCCCATCGGGATGACCGTTGCTCCCGCCATCCGCAATCCCTTATCAAACATCAGACCGGCAGGCACAACATGGTAGGCCCAGGTATTGATGACAATGTCTCCCCTGCGGAATCCCATAGCCCGATAGATGCGTG
>DIKB01000008.1 GCA_002421445.1 Dehalococcoidia bacterium UBA5629
GACAAACATCATATTGTGGATGATTATCCATATGGCGGTGGTGCCGGCATGGTATTAAAGCCGGAGCCTGTTTTTGAAACGGTGGAGGCCGTAAAACTAGATACAGTTGATCTATCGTCACATACTGTTCTGTTAAGTCCGCAGGGCAGGTTGTTCAGCCAGACGATAGCGGAGGAGATGACGGGATATCAAAATCTCATTATTATTTGCGGGCGGTATGAGGGAGTAGATGAGCGGGTTGCCGAATATCTTGCCCCTGACGAAATAAGCATTGGTGATTATGTGCTGAGTGGTGGCGAGGTTGCAGCGATGGTACTGATAGAATCGATTGTGAGATTGTTGCCTGGAGTGGTTGGTTCCGAAGAGTCGATTGCCGAGGATTCACATAGTGGTGGACTACTGGAATATCCACAATATACCAGGCCCCCATCATATCGTGGTTGGGAAGTTCCTGATGTATTGCTGTCGGGTAATCATGCTGAAATCGCCAGATGGCGTCGTTATCAGCGTCTTAGTAGAACAGCTAAGCGACGACCTGATTTAATAGATAAAGCCGTCCTTTCACCGGGCGAAATGAGTGTGGTGAAAGAGATGATTCATAAAATAGACTAAATAGTGTATTATTAGGTACAGCAAAATAGAGAGGAAAACAGTATCATGGATGTTGCAGTATTTCAAACTAAACCTAAAACTACCTGGCCGGATGTTCGTACCGGTCAAACGGTCAAAGTAAGCTTTAAGATTAAAGAGGGAGAGCGCGAGCGAATCCAGCTTTTTCAGGGGCTGGTTGTTAAAATGAAAAAAGGAGGCGGTGGAGGCAGTTTTACCCTGAGGAAAATCTCCAATGGCGTCGGCGTAGAGCATACATTTCCGTTTGCCTCTCCGCTTCTGGAAAAAATCGATATTGTTCGACAAGGTAAAGTACGGCGTGCCAAGCTGTATTACATTCGCGCTTTGAGCACTAAGGAAGCTCGGCTCAAAGAAAGACGGGAGAAGATTACGGGAAAAGTAGCCGTAGCTGCTCCTGCTGCAGAACAAGCTCCTGTTGAACAATCTAAAAAGACTGCATGAGTTTTGCCAGTGTGGCGGTCAATTCCCCTTTCGCGGGACGTCGCAGTTATACATATTCGATTCCTGTAACTCTTCAGCTTGCCGTCGGGCAGGCTGTATGGGTTCCTTTTGGCGCTAAAATTCTCCAGGGCATCGTCGTCGGCTTGTCTGAGGTTTCCGATGTTGATGCAATCAAGGATATTCAAAGTATCATTGATGAAGCCCCTTTAGTGAGCGTTTCTCAGGTACGACTCGCTTTTTGGATCAGTGCATATTACCTTTGTCCTCTCTTTGATGCAGTCTCCCTGATGCTGCCACCCGGTTTTGAACGCAGGCTGGTGACCTATGTTGAACTGACGGGACAAACAATCGACTGCGAGCAGTTCACTGAGGAACAAAGAGAGGTCATACAGTTTCTGCAAGAGCAGAAAAACGTTTCTTTGAAGCAGTTGGAGAGACTCTTTGGTAAGCGTAACACTGATCATCTGATTCGACAGCTTGCATCCCAGGCGCTGGTGCATAAAGTACAGCAAATAGAAAAAATTAAAATAAAGCCGCGGCAAATACCCCGTGTAACGCTTGCCAGCACAGTATCCGATATTTCTGAAGCTGTAACGCGTCTTTGTAAGCGCCGGGCTCATAAACAAATAGAGGTGCTGCAATACCTTCAGCAGCATGGTGGGTCTGCCCTTTTACAAGAGCTAAAACAGGCATTCCAATGTCAGCAATCCGTTATCAATACGTTGCGGAAGAGCAAATTGATCTCTATTGAATATGTGGAGTTGCGACGTGATCCTTTGCAGAAGGGTCATCAGGTTCCTGCGCAGAGGCTTGACCTCACATCTTCTCAGAATCAAGCTTTACAGATAATTCGCTCATCATTTCATTCTTCGTCCGATGCCGTTCGTGTTCCGCCTGTATTTCTCCTCCACGGTGTTACAGGTAGCGGGAAAACGGAAGTTTATCTCAGGGCGTTAGCGGATGTTATTGCCGGTGGTAAACGTGGTATATGTCTTGTGCCCGAAATTTCATTGACTCCTCAAATGATTGAACGCTTCACCTCCCGTTTCCCCGGACGTGTTGGGGTTATGCACAGCGGGCTTTCATTGCGGGAACAGTTTGATGAGTGGTATCGAATATATGAAGGTGAATTTGATGTTGTCATTGGACCGAGAAGCGTATTATTTGTACCCCAACCGGATGTTGGTCTGATCATTATTGATGAGGAACACGAATGGACATATAAGCAGACAGATCGGTCACCGCGATATCATGCTCGAGAGGTTGCTATCAAGTTTGCCGAGTTGGCCGGCGATGTTACAGTGATCTTGGGCAGTGCAACACCGGATGTAGAAACCTATTCCCGTGCACAATCTCATCGGTATGGTTTGATCGAGCTTGATGAACGCGTCACTCCCGATGGGCTTTCATCTCAATTACCTGACGTTGAAGTTGTCGATATGCGTGAGGAGCTTCGATCCGGTAATCGGGGTATTTTAAGTCTCTCGCTGCAATCGGCAATTAAAACCGTATTAGAACGCCATGAGCAGGCAATTCTTTTTCTCAACCGTCGCGGTACAGCTACCTTTGTCCGATGCCCATCATGTGGTTTTGTAGTGAGATGCAGACGCTGTTCCACTGCTTTAGCGTATCACTCCCAATCGAAAAAGCTTTTGTGTCACCACTGCCGTTATTCTTTGATGCTGCCGACCGTATGTCCGCAATGTAAAAACGGGAAATTAATACTTTTAGGTGTGGGTACCCAAAAAGTTGAAGAGGAGATTGGAGTGCTTTTCCCACAATCCAGGGTATTGCGCTGGGATAGCGATACTACGACAAGTGCTAATGCTCATGAGGAATTTCTTGGAATGCTTAAGAAGCGGGAAGTTGATATTTTGATCGGTACACAGATGATAGCAAAAGGTCTTGATTTGCCGGCTGTTACACTGGCGGCAGTGATCAACGCAGATACAGCTTTAAATCTACCCGATTTTAGAGCCGGGGAGCGCACGTTTCAGCTCTTGTGTCAGCTTGCCGGCAGGGCCGGGCGCGGTTTTTTGCCGGGACATGTCATAATTCAAACCTTTGCTCCTGAGCACTATGCGATTTGTGCTGCTGCTCAGCAGGATTACGTGAGCTTTTTCAAACAGGAAATTCAATATCGACAACAATTCGGCTATCCGCCGTTTAGTCATATGGCGCGTCTTGTTCATGCCGCTGCTAACGCTGAGAGATGTCAGCGGGAGGCTGAACGCATGAGCCAGCTATTAAAAGGCGAAGCTCAGAGGAAGGGAGTCTCTATACGGTTTATCGGCCCGGTGCCGGCGTCGACATATCGTATTCGTGGTCGTTATCTCTGGCAGTTGTTGCTTTACGGCCGTGCTCCCGAGGAGTTCCTCAGTGGTGTAGATATCCCGCGAGGTTGGATTTTGGACATAGACCCGATTGGTGTGATTTAATAAATTATTATGGCGGTACGGACTATTCGTGTTGTCCCTGATCCGGTGCTCAGGAAAAAAGCTAAAAAAGTGAGCAGTATTGATGCATCGGTGCAACGCCTCATTAAAGATATGATTGATACGTTGCATGATGCGTCCGGTGCAGGCCTTGCTGCGCCGCAAATTGGCGTGCCTTTACGTATTGTGGTTATTGAAGTTCCTGATGTGGAAACGTTTGTTCTGATAAATCCGGAGATAGTCAAGAGGGAAGGTGAGCGCATTGTGGACGAGGGATGTTTGAGTGTCCCGGGATATCGAGGTGAAGTGAAACGATCACAAAAGGTCAAAGTGAAGGCTCTGGACAGGAAGGGAAAACTGATTCGGTTAGCCGGTGAAGAGTTGCTGGGGCAGGCGCTGGAACATGAAATAGACCATCTCAATGGTGTTTTATATATCGATTATCTGGAAAGTCCCGAGAAGCTGTATAAAATAACAGAGGAAGCCAGTCAGGACTAGCAACCGGCTTCCTCATAGATATATAAGTCTTTTTTTATTTCTCTTTATTCCTTCCAATCCATTTGCACAACGAATTTGCCTGTCATATTCTCCAGAGTAACAGGATAAAATCCTGCAGTATCCTTTATGATGTTGAATGTGACTCTCTGGCTTCTCCCCGGTCCGAGATTGACCTCTTCAATTCCTTCAGCAACCCCTTTGATGCGAAGCACTACACTATAATTTCCCATCGTTTCGCCGGAGTTTGTGACGACGGCACTGATTGCAATGGGTTCTCCCTGTTTTACACGTTCGGGAGCTATTGTCAGATTGCTTACACTGAATGTCGGCGGTTTTCTTGATGTCACGACGAACATGCCTCGTAAACCATCGAGCTCTATATAATACTCTCCCGCTATATCACGGACAATGGTAAATGTTGATGTCTGATTTGATCCCGGATTAATCGTGAGATCATTTACTTTTTCAACAACACTGTTGATCCGCAGCACAAGGCTATATTGTCCTGCAGTAGCGCCAGTGTTTGTTACTACTGCGCTTATTGTGACAGGGTCTCCTTCCTTCACATTATCGGGACTGATGATGATATTTGATAGTGAGAATGAAGGCGGAGTACTTGTCCTGAACGGTGCCGTATATTGCATTTGTCCACCAACAGGCTGCGCCGCAAATGGTTGTGCTTGTGCTTGTGCTTGTGCTTGTGTCTGTGGGAATTGTTGCATGGGTTGTCCCTGCATAGGACGTGGCTGCATCGGCTGCTGCTGAGGTTGGAACTGTTGTTGCATGGGTTGTCCCTGAACAGGTTGCGGTTGCATCGGCTGTTGTTGAGGTTGGAACTGTTGTTGCATGGGTTGTCTCTGAACAGGTTGCGGTTGCATCGGCTGTTGTTGGGGCTGGAACTGTTGTTGCATGGGTTGTCCCTGAACAGGACGTGGCTGCATCGGCTGCTGCTGAGGTTGGAACTGTTGTTGCATCGGCTGTCCCTGAACAGGGCGTGGTTGCATCGGCTGCTGCTGAGGTTGCCCTTGCATGAAAGCCATCGGTTCCATCTGATCAGGTTGTCCTGATTGAGGGCCAGACATAGGAGGTTGTTGCATTGGCTGCCTCGGTTGCTGTCTCATATCCTGCGGCATGCCTGCTTGAGGCCTGTTCTTTAGAGATTGACCGCCGGCTTGTGTGCCAGCTGGTCTTTTTTTCTTTGGTGCAGCGAGCATTACTATGACTAACATAACGAGTACGCCAACGACGGCGCCGAATATAAGCCATACAGGTGCAGGGAACATCGTCCATAAATCCTGCGACGTAGTATTATCAGCGGCAATTACCGGTAGCGGGAGTGTGGCTAATCCAATAAATACCAGTGTGATTGCTACCATCCAGAATATTTTTTTCATTATACAGACCTCCCAATAAGCGATATGATAGTATTGATTTGGAAGTGCATATCGCAGCATATCATATAATAATGCATAATACTCTACGCTAAAATAGCTTGTAAATCAATAGGTTTTTCATTCTGTGCCATGCATTAAGATTCTGGAGATGCAGAGTGAATACCTTATTCTCCCAGGGACACAGAGCTTAGTGTTGGTGTTCCCTGTGCATCCAATTTGTAATTTTTTACATATGGTTTGACCAACGTGTAATTCGTTTCAAACCATAGAGGAAAACAAACCGCATTATCGATCAAAAGCTGTTCGGCTTCCTGATAGAGTTTGTATCTTGTGTTACTGTCCTGGTTAGTACCTGCCTGATTGAGTAACGTCGTTAATGTCGGGTTTACATACTTTGTATAGTTGTAATCTGCCTCCGGATTAAACAGCACATCGAGGAAGTTTTGCGGATCCGGGTAATCAGCGATCCAACCATAGACGAACATGTTATCGACCTCATCTCTGAGATAATAAGAAAAAATCTCGGGGTCCAACTGTCGGACTGTTATTTTTGCTCCAAGGTTTTGTTCCCAATCTTGAATAATTGCACCGAGATATGGCGGTATGTAGCTACCAGTACCTGATTGAGTGATGGTGATTGGTGGGAGATTCGTGCTGCCATATTTGGATTTTGCGATGAGGGCTTTAGCTTTATCTACGTTATATTCGAATCCGTTGAGGTTGTTATTATGCCCGGGCATAGTAGGGGGTAAGATGCCTTTGGCATTAGTAACCATACCCTTTTGTGTAATTTTGATGATCTTCTCTTTATTTACTGCAGAGCAAAATGCCTGCCTGACGAACACGTCATCAAAGGGCGGTTTCTGAGTATTGAAGCCAATATACTCAAGGCTTAGTTGGGGGGAAACGAGTAGTTCTCCTGCAAACGGCCCTTTGGGATCTTGTGCCCTGTCGATATCATATAAATAGACTGGTGAAACATCGATATCTCCCGTCTCATACATTGATATCGAAGAGCCGGCAAGCAGTTGAAATTCGATCTGTCGGAGTTTTGCCGGTTCACGGTAAAAGAGATCGTTACGCTCCAGAACGATAACTTGATCTTTAACCCACTCCTTTAATTTAAAAGGACCTGTACCATTTGGTTGCTGCCACCATGATTCATTTTGCTCAACACTTGTCTGATCAACAACGAAGGATGTTGGATAGGTCAACTTGGCAAGAAAATATGCTTTTGGTGCGTCTATCGTTACTCTTAATGTGTGGCTGTCAACCACCTGTACGCCTGAGACGCTGGTGGCTTTTCCCTGGAGCATCTCTTTAGCCCCGACGATATCACCCAGATATGTTGATGCTGTCTTTGATTCGGTTGCAGGATTGCAGGCGCGTTCCCATGAATACTTAAAGTCTTGAGCGGTAACCTCTTTCCCATTATGAAATTTTGCTTCTTTTCTGAGATAGAAGGTATAGGTTTTTCCGTCCTGGCTGATATCCCATTTTTCTACGAGATCACCTGCCGGTTGCAGTGTTGAGTCCAGACGGAACAACCCGCTGAATATCTGCATGATGTATATATGAGAGCTCATCTCACCTGAGATGGCCGGATCGAGAGTCAATGGCCCCGTGTCAGAGAGATAGAGTGTCGAAGGCTCCCGCTCGTGTGGTTTATTGGCTTGTGTCAGGTCGAGAAAACTACATGATAAAACTGATGTACACGTAAATAAAATGGTGATTGCAAATATGAGAAAACGATATTGTTTTATCATTCTTTCCTGCCTTAAAACAGATTTCTAGCTTTCATGCTTACATATGCGTTGTCGCAAATAATGATATGATCAAGGACAGCGATCCCCAGTATTTTCCCCGCTTCTGCAAGCCGTTTTGTCAATGCGATGTCATCCTCTGATGGCGATGGATCTCCGGATGGATGATTATGGATGAAAATGACTGATGCTGCGCTTGCGATCAGCGCTTCTTTAAAGACTTCTCTTGGATGAACAATGCTTGAGTCAAGGCTACCGATAGAGACCGTTTGCTTGTTTATCAGGTGATTTCTGGTATCAAGCGATATCAGTACGAAGTGTTCCTTTTTCTTGCCTTTTAACGATGGCTTGATTTGTCTGATAATGCTTTCCGGTGTTGTTATCAGTGGATTCAACTCTTCTGTTGAGGTTTCCAACCGTTTGCCGATTTCAAATGCCGCTTTTATTTGAGCTGCTTTGGCCGGGCCGATCCCCTTAATTTTCAGGAGCTCTTCCAGCGATGCTGCGGCCATGTTTTTGATATTGCCAAAAGTGCTCAGAAGCTTTTGGGCAAGGACGGTAACGGATTCCCCCGCTGTGCCTCTGCCAAGAATCAGGGAGATAATCTCCTGGGTGGACAACGCCTCAACCCCGAGCTGTGATAGCCTTTCTCGCGGCCGCTCTGTAACCGGGAGATCATGTATCGTGAACGATTTTTTCAATTCGTCAATCCTGCCGGTATGATATTTGTTGCTAACCGTGGGATAAGGTCATCGAATATCGTGTAGTTTGCAGATCTGAAATTGAATATTTTTAGTTCAGAGGATGTTTGTTTCTGTTTTCCCAGATACTTTTGCCATAAGGAATCCAGTCCATCCTGATCGACTCCATATATCTTTTGAAGTGCATCATCGGTTGTGCTGCCTTCATTGAAAAGTTGAAGCAGCTTGGACATCTGTTCCCGTCCGTACACGGTAATCAGAAATTCTATAACACTCTGGCTTTGTGCATAGGAGAGACCTGCCTTAGTTGCATCTGTTGAAAACGGGCTGGCCAGACTGCGTAAAGAGATCAGCGCGTTTGTTGCAATTGCCCTATCGATTATTTTTTTGTCAGTCGGGTCAGCTTGTCCTTCGGCATACATGGCTAATCCTTCATCGAGCCATGTTGGCAGCAGGTCACCATATGGGCCGAATGTTATTTGATGAGTAACGAGATGTCCCAGCTCATGGGCGATAGCTTTTTTCCCCCAATCCATCTCTCGTGTCGATATGCCGATATTGATAGTTCCATATTCGTATGCAGCGAAGCCTCCCTCCCATCCACGGGGAAACATCATTGCGCTTTGCAAATCTTCAGTGCTGCTATAAATATAGAGTCTGGCTGTGGTTTTCAATGTGGCACCGGTATCTTTGCTGATTCGCTCCAGTCCTTTTTGTGCCGCGACCATAAGCTCCCTGGCGAATGCGTCGTCTCCTTTATACCAGAAAAGGAGAATGCCGTTTTCAGATATTTTTTTCCATTGAAAACGTGAATCGTTAAACTGGATAGAGTTTTCGGGAGTTACCAGCTTATTTCCGTTTACGTCTTCTATTGTCCACCAGTATCGTATCGTGGCTCCTACCGGTAAGCTTGAACGTCGCATGTCCCATGTCCAATTTGCTTTTACTTTTTGACTTGAGGTAAAAACCGGCCATGCTTCACTTATCACGTATGCGTAATTCAGCCTGTCTGAGTAGTAGTGGAGTCGTATTCTCGTGATTGGTGCCGTGCTTTCTGCTTGAATATTGAATGTCAGCGCGGATGGGAAGAAGACTCCGGCTGAATTATCGATGACGGTTATTGAATTCTGCGCCATCGCAGCAGATGGCATAAATAGTGAAATCACAATGATGAGCGTCGCCAGGATTAAAAATATTTTTTTCATTTAGTATCTCCTACGCGGGAGCGAAGATATGATTTAATAAAATCGTCTATAGCTCCATCAAGAACGGCTGTTGTGTTGCTTGTTTCGTAGTCTGTCCGGTGATCTTTGACCATTTTATATGGATGAAGGACGTAACTTCTGATTTGATTGCCCCATCCTGCATCGATGCGTCCCCCTTTAAGGTTCGCTTTCTCCTGCTCTTTTTTGGCTCGTTCTATTTCAAGTAGACGTGCATAGAGCACTTTCAGTGCGCTTTCTTTGTTCTGATGCTGAGAACGCTGACTTTGACAGGTAACAACTATCCCTGTGGGTATATGGGTTATTCTTATCGCGCTGCTCGTTTTTTGCATATTCTGTCCGCCAGGCCCGCTTGATTTAAATGTATCAACTTTTATTTCTTCGGGACTGATATGTACATCGGTGTCACCTTGAGCTTCGGGGAGCACTTCGGTAAGGGCAAAAGAAGTATGACGCGCATGATCCGAATCAAACGGTGATAACCTGACCAAACGATGTACACCATGCTCTGCTTTGAGATAGCCGTAGGCATGGCGTCCTTTGATATTAATGGTGGCGCTCTTGATTCCTGTTTCTTCGCCGGGTGATGTATCGAGTATTTCAGCTTGATACCCGTTTCGTTCTGCCCATCTGAGATACATGCGGAGAAGCATGTCAGCCCAATCTTGTGACTCAGTGCCGCCTGCGCCTGCGTGAAGTGTCATTATGGCATCTCTTTCATCGTACGGTTCGCTCAATATTAACTGGAATTCCAGGTCATCCAGACGTTTTTTAATGTTTTCAGTCTCGCACTGGATTTCTTCTTCGAGCTTTTCATCATGCTCTTCCGTTGCCAGCGCTGCCATTTCTATGAGATCGGTAACGTTCTTTCCCAACGTGCGCCATGTCTGCACAGATTCTCTTAGTGAGCCAAGCTGACGCATTGTTGATTGTGCAGCTGATTGGTCAAGCCAAAAATCCGGATGAGTTGTCTCTTCCTCGAGCTTCTTTATTCCAGTTTCTTTTTCTGCTATGTCAAAGACGCTCCATAATATCAGAAATTCTGCGCAGCATAGCTACCAATGTTATTCCATCTTCTTGCATGATGTTCTTTCCTCAGTTACGTTTCATTACTGTTTCGCCAATAGTTCATTTGTGATTATCTCTATAGTTTACCGCTTGCAGCGCGATGTGCCAACCGTGACGGCTCCGGAAGCCGATAGCCGCTGCAGGTATTTAGCGCCCAGTGGATGGCTGATTGCAGAGTAACCTTGTGTCCGATAGATATGAACAATGGTTTCGTTCCTTTTTTTGTTCTGAGAGCGACACCTGCTATCTCATCATGATTGATAAGATTTGCATAACAGCCTGCTTGTTCCTGCGGTGGCTGGTACGTGCCGCAAAGCCGGGATTTAGCACATCCGATTGTAGGTATATCGAGCAAAACGCCAAGATGCGATGCTATGCCGAAACGTCGTGGGTGTGCGATCCCCTGTCCGTCCACTATGATTAGATCGGGCTTTACAGATAACTTTTTACAGGCTTCTATCATGATAGGGCATTCGCGGAAGGATAATAATCCGGGGATATACGGGAAAACGGGCTTTTCTCTGAAGGTTTGGCATTCAACAAGCTCCAATTGCGGATAGCTGAGAAGAACTGCTGCTGCTTGAGCGTATCCGGATGAATCAGGGGCAGACATATCGACCCCTGCAATATACTTCGGGTTGATAACGCGGTTTTTCCTTGAGACCGATGAGGATAATTGCTTCTGGATGGACAGTGCTTCAGATGCGGTTGTCGGCCACTGATGAAAATGCATTTCCACACTTTTGATTATAAATGAGTGATATGCTGATAGCAACTGGATAACATGAACGATCACAACCTATTGACGCGTCATATCCTGCGGCGTATTATGAGAACATTTAAAGCGATAGTTATAACGATTACTTCATATTGTACAAGTAGCCAAACTGGCGACGAAAAAGACTAAGCTCAGAATGGGGAGTTAATGGCTCGAGGCAAGCAATCAAACAATAAGCAGGAATCCATCGAGGCGACACTATGGCAGGCTGCGGATAAGCTCCGTAAAAATATGGATGCAGCGGAATATAAACATGTTGTTCTTGGCCTGATTTTCCTCAAATACATTTCCGATGCTTTTGAAGTTCACCACTCCAAACTCGTAAAAGGCAAAGGAGAATATGAAGGGGCTGACCCGGAAGACCCAAACGAATACACTGCCGCAAAGATTTTCTTTGTGCCGCCTGTAGCCCGCTGGAAACCCATTTCCGACAACGCCAGGAAGACCGAAATCCTTCTTGGTAATGGTAAAAAAGTAGATATCGGCGGATATATCGACGAAGCAATGGAAGCAATTGAACGCCGGAACCTCTCCCTCAAAGGAGTACTTCCCAAAGTTTACGCCCGTCAAAACCTTGATCGAGCGAGTCTTGGCGGTCTCATTGACCTTATCGGCACGATTGCGCTCGGCAGCGAGCAAGCACAAAGCAAGGACGTACTGGGCCACGTGTATGAATATTTCCTCGGTCAATTTGCGCTTGCTGAAGGCAAAAAGGGTGGCCAGTTCTATACTCCCAGAAGTGTTGTCAAACTGCTGGTTGAAATGCTTGAACCATATGAAGGCCGTGTATTCGACCCTTGCTGTGGGTCCGGCGGCATGTTTGTGCAGAGCGAAAAGTTCATTGCTGCGCATCAGGATCATTATAAAAAGAGACACAATGGCATCAGCTTTAATCCTGCTGATCTGATCTCAATTTACGGACAGGAGTCCAATCAGACCACCTGGCGTCTTGCCAAAATGAACCTTGCCATCCGCGGGATCGATAGCTCCAACATCAAATGGAACAATGAAGGCTCTTTCCTGAATAA
>DIKB01000159.1:0-7154 GCA_002421445.1 Dehalococcoidia bacterium UBA5629
AGGTGCAGGATGATAGACATGAGAAATACACTAATACAGCCGGTGATGCAGAAATTGTTGCAAAATCAATCAGATTATCCGCCCGGTATTACTGGAGACACCTATTCAGTTTATCACCAACAGGCTTGTGCAACAGGCTCATGTATTTATCTAAATAGGATTATAAACCTATATATAGGTTTAAGAGTACATAGCTAAAATCCTACAGGACTGAGAAAATGAGTCCGCTAGGATTAGGATTATCTCAGGATCGATTCTGAAGCTAAGAGGATTATTATAGGATTTTAAGAACACAATATGGATTAATCTATTGAACTGAGTAAATTCTAATGTTAATATGGCATTATGGAAGAAGTTAAAGCGGTTGTGAAATGTGGCAATTGCCAAACTGTATTGAAGGAAAGAACTGACATTGCACCTGCTGACCGGAATCCGTGTCCTAATTGTGGTTCAATGGCAAGAGCTTTTGAAGTTTCATTGCATGCAAGCATCACCTTCAAAGGGAAATTAACTGCCAAAGGTAAACGTGCAGGTGCTAAGAAGCACTTCGTCATACAGGTTATGGGTGATGACTTTTTCAGAAAAATGAAAAAGTGGACGAAGCTTAGTAGAGTCATAGATAGAGAACATGACTCGTATCGTGAAATATTCACTGATCCAGATACAGGTCAAACTATTCATAAATGCGTGGAGCCATTGTCCCAGCATACTGGGCACGGTAGTGCCAAAGCTAAAGAAAACAAATCTTGATAATTATGTGCTGTTTCCTTTAGTCACCATCTATGACACTTCTCTTGTAAGGATTTTTTCGCACGATGCAAAGTCAGCATCTTTGCAGCTACGAACGAGTGCAATGTTATACGAAAAGGGTGCAAGAAAGTATTAGTGCTATCTATAGCGAAGGCTCACGCTTTGCCCTCTTGATACACAGTCATAGTAATGGTAGTATTCGAACATTAGCGGGCTACTGGAGAGCCAGCTGTAAGTGAGGTATAAAATGGCAGAAAAACGTAAAAAATTCGTTCGTCAGAAAGGCGTGAAAGGTGATCCAAACAAAACAATTATTCGTAGCATGCCTGACCCAGCAAAAAGGGCAGCCAAGAAGGCACTCAATAAATAGAACATGAGCGGAAGCTTGGAGAGGCAGCGAAATGTCTCAGCTCAGCAACTCCTCCTGCAAGACCGTTTGATGTTCAAGCCTCGGCAACCCGATAATTTTTTCTAGGAGTGTGTGACTTGACCAACGAAGTATACAGCCAGACCTGCCATGCCAGCCAAGAACCATGTATATGCGTCAGCCTTCCCCAAATTTCTACGCCTAAAATCGAGAATAAACAATCCCCACACTATTGCGGCAACAGGATGCCAGCCAATAAAACCAGTTAGCCAGCCTATCAGCGCACCTGGCAGTCCTACCGCTGCAATATTTCCCAGAAAGATATAGGTACTCTTCACAACTATTGCCTTCCAATACAGCTTTTAATCAAATTATCACTTATATCGGGTGGCGAATTAAGTGACATGGTATCACAATTAGCAAGTGATGCCAAGACAACATGAGACCAATAGGAGCACCAAAGACAGGAAATATCTTCTTAAAATTGGCGACAATATCAGAGCAGCACGGAAACGACGGGAATACTCCCAAGAAGAATTCGCTGATATTGCTGGCTTTAGTCGCTCTTATTATACGGAGATAGAGACTGGGAAACGGAATATCTCAATACTGAATCTCATTAAGATCATAGAAGCCTTGAATGTTGATCCTAATGAAATAGTCGACTTCTATAGCTCAAAATAGAAGAGACTTCTTTCTGATCATTTTATTCAGGATCGCCAAATGGATCTTTAATCTTTCCATCAAGTGTGTCTAGAAAAGTCTTCACGGCTAATTGTTTTCGGTCATCTAATTGAGCAAATGAGTCCGTTGACAATATTCTTCTCAACCGTGGTTCAATATCGTTAATATCTACAAAACTAGCTATATTCTTGGTACTAATCCGCCAATGAATAGTGCTCGTACGGCTCCCCATGCCACTACTAAAAACCTTACTTAAGAAACTGGCAATGAAATTAATCAAACCATTATCTGTTCTTATCAAATCTTTTACATATGTTTCTACATTCGCAGCTTGATCCCACTCCCTCCATCTGTAAAGTATGTAATCTAACTTTTCATGATTTGCCAGCCTGCCATCAGCAGCCCAAACTTTAATTTTGCTAAGTGCAAGGTTTTCTAATATTTCAAGCTGGATAGCATCAACAGTAAATTCATTATTTGGCTTATTTGTTTTTAAGCCATATTTATCCTGCTCCTGACCGAGTACACTCACTTCTTGAACAATTGTGTGCAAACTTCTATTTGCCTTTTCCACTGCGTTCTTAATAACTGTGAATCTCTTCTCTTGGCTGTCAAGGCGATGGGTTAGCTGATAGCAGATGCGGAGGATTCGCATTGGAGTGTCTGTTCCCAGAAATCCAGTGTCTCCTTCAGGAAAAATATCCCCAGTATCCATTAAGACAGTAACAATGTTTTCGATATATTCTTCGGGTATAGCACTCCTAGTATAGTCTTCTGCACGCTCCAGAAACATTATTATTTTTCCCTCTTTTTCCAACTTCAACAAAAAGTCAGCTAACGTATCTGGATGCCCTGCGACGGATAATATTTCTTCAAGTTCTGTTTTTGAAATTTCATCTTTTGGGATAGAGAGCCTAAAAAACACCTCAAACGTATCGGGACTACATATACGTCCACTTCTTCTCCACTCCCCTAGCGACTGGGAATCATAGTAGAAGTTACCGTAAATTGATTGAAGTTTGGGAAACAGTAATTTGAGAAGTTCTTTTACCTTTTCTTGAGGGTATTTATCGGTTTTGCTAATGACTTCATCACAGCGTGCTTTGATTTGTTCCCTTGGACCTGCACCTGCTCCGGATGTTGACTCTAATATTCCTGAGAATACTTCTTTGCCATCTCTGACTCCATAATAAACCTCTGGAACGAAAACTTGCAGGCCCGTTATCGCAAGGAAATCTATAACGTCTACTTCTTTTTGAACCATTTCAAGGCTGAATCTTAAGGAATTAATATAACGGTTGACGTCTCGAATTGTACGAAAGAAGTGTGTTAATCCATCAAGATAAATATTGCCCCAACGTACGGAATCCCATTTTTCGTGTTGGACTTCATTAATCAAAGTATCTATTTGACTAAAAAGTAATTTGTCTACTTCTCGTTTATGTATCAACGGTACTTCCAAAGGAACTTGAACAACCTTTTCCAAATACTCTAGCCCAAAACTTTCTTGCACTCTGTCTAATGCAGATACGGCCACCTTTTTATCAAAAGGCAGTATATATATGGTGTTGTGGAAATCGCCCAGTGATTTTACCAGCTGAAATATCTGACGAATCTCTGTATCATTAAGACGATCAATATCATCAATAATAATGATGATTTTTCTTTCCTGTTTATCTAGTAACTCGTTTAATTCAGATTTTATGGAATTCAAATCATTTGACTTCAGATTACCCCATCTTGATAAAGACTGCCCAAAAAATCTTAATACTCCTGCAAATATTGTAGTTATTAAGCTGTAGTTTGGTATACACGTAAGCGGGTCTAACAAGCTGGCATATTTTTCTACTATTTCTCCTATTTTCTCAGCATTCGCACCATAATCTGATCTTCTCAATGTAATTGAAAGCTGCCGGAAAAATTGACGAATTAACTGATCTTGGTCGGCATAGTTCCAAGGATTAAATTTTAAAACAAGTGGTCCGATCTTATCAGTACTATCTTTATAGACATGATCAATATGTTCTAATGCCATATTAACTACGGAGGTCTTGCCTGAACCCCATGTACCAAGAAGTCCTAGAACAATACTATCCTTCTGTTCATACTTTAAGATAGCATCTCCGAGCGAGCGGGCAAATGAAGCTCGGTCTAGTAAATCTTCTTTATAGGATTGAATTGGTTGGTCTGGTTTAAACATGCTTTTAACTAGGTCATTTTCGGATGTATCAGTAGATTTATCCGCTTTGTCATTGCCTCGTTTCCATAATTTAGTAAAGTTCCAATAGATTCTTCCATCAAAAACTGACAGCTTAATTATTGAAGATAGAGGTATTAAAATTAACCATATCAATCCTATTAAAAGTGTCATCTGTCTGAGATTCTCTGGTATCCTACTAGAACCTTGTATTAGGCCATCGAGGAAAACAATAAATAGCATTGCCCATACGACTATAAATAGAACAAACACGGAAATAGTTTTGATTTTAGAATCTGAAGCGTAGCGGTACATTAGATTGTTACGGAATTTCTCGGATCTTTCTGGGGAAAACATGAAAAATGTAAACACTATAAACATGGATCCCGAAAAAAGTAATAGAATCAACGGGACTATGAATTCTTTAGATAGCTCCGGAGTATTTTTCAAGAGCATCTCAATGCAAATCAGCGCAAATACTAAATAAGTAATTGTCTGGGAAAATGTTTCAGCTATAATCAGGAATTTGTTTAAATATTTAGTTTGGCTTTGACTTGCAGTATTTTGGCTGCTATCTACATCTTTCATTAACAATTGCTCCGTCTTAGGCACGATTCTAGTCCTAAGATACGCTCAAGTCAACGGCCAATAAGCTTGGGACATTTTTGGATTTCCGAATTTTCCAGCTCGTATTGAAAACGAGGTATTGCAATCTCAAAATCAAGCATCAAAACCCCAGACAGAAGCAATCTCAGGCAAGCTCGGTAACCAATTGAACTTAAGAAAGTGGAGCTTTGTAGAACTTGAGACTATCCTCAAACTGTACTGACTTCGTATATCGGTCAACCATCTCCAGATTTTGCCACCTTCCTAATCGCTTAATATCCAAACTATCCGTTCCTGATTTTAGCAGGATGGAAGCAAAGGCTCTCCGGAAGCTGTGGGGATTGCAGGTGATATGTGTAGCCTGATGCAATCGTTTGAGCATGCTCTGAATGCCAGCCCTATCAATGCCCCAGATATTGCCGTTCGTCTTATGCACGGACAACCACTGCTTGAGTAAAGCCTCCGATGTCTCACCAAATGGAGCTTTACCCTCTTTCTGTCCCTTACCCCATACACGGATAGTACGCTCAGACCAGTCAATGTCCTCCGGTTTGATAGCACTTAGCTCAAAGAGTCTCAGTCCTGATTCTATGAACACGGCAATAATGGCCTTATTGCGTAATGACAGATCGGGAGGATAATTGTTGTCAAGATAGGCGAAAAGCTCTTTGACATTCTCTGGCGATGGAGCTTTCAGCAGGGGTACTGGCACTCTAGGAATATCAATATCCGACCATGGATTACAAATAACTTTTTTCTTTTCTAACCACCTACCAAAAGCACGGAAGGGCTGAAAGAGCCGCTTTCTCGACCCAGGGGAATATTTACCAAGCCACTCGCTTAATTGCACCGAATCGGGGATGGTCTTAAAATCTTGAAGTAATCGCCTGAAGTGCCCTTCAATGGTAATCTGACTAAAATGTGTTAGACCCTTGGTGTTGATTCGATCTGTAAGATACCAATTTGATAGTCTGTCAAGGTTAGTCTTGTTAGACCCATAGCCAGTTTTAGCTTCAAAAGTAAGCCTTCGGGACGCTGAGGCCGAAGGTTCGAACCCTCTCTCCCCGACCAGTCATTTTGTCTGCAGATAATTGTATCTTCTCCTGTCCCGATAACTGATATAGGAAGCTGGAGCACTATACAGATCATTATCATTCTATCAGCCCAATATTCTATTGCTGCTTTGAAATTACCTTTGTTCTTGCTGCAGATTATGTAATTCAATAAATGAAGGTATCATTGACATGTATAATAGTTTAACGATAGAATTCCACGCCGTAGAAGCACCCTTTAGTTTAGTTTGGCAGTATGGGTGCCCGATATCCTGATGGATTTTGATCAAGGGCCTGTCTGGCGGCCTAAGCCAGGCGATAAGGTCATCCGACGCCCCCGTATTAAGGCGCATCCCCTGCGCCGTGTTCTAGGCATCCCCGCCGTCTACAGTGCCGGTTATGGCAATGTTGGCTCCTCAATTTATTATGCTCTCGGGGTAACGGCACTGGCAGCAATGGGAGCAACGCCGATCGTTCTAGGTATAGCCGGAATTTTCTTCGCTTTCACGGCGCTTACTTATGCTGAAGGAACTGCGTTGCTTCCCGAGGCTGGAGGCTCTGCAAGCTTCGCTCGTCAGGGCGGCAACGATTTTTCTGGCTTTATCAGCGGATGGGCGCTAATACTCAGTTACATCGCTACCATCTCTATTTCTGCTTTTACTATACCACCGTACCTCGGCCTTTTCTGGTTGCCGCTAAAAGAAGACCCTGTTATCGGCACAATGGTTGCCATGGG
The DNA here is from genome assembly GCA_002421445.1 of Dehalococcoidia bacterium UBA5629. Lineage (GTDB taxonomy): Bacteria > Chloroflexota > Dehalococcoidia > GIF9 > UBA5629 > UBA5629. The sequence goes on from DIKB01000159.1 coordinate 6,393, forward strand.
AGTAATAGTATTACTCATGGTGATCAATGTTATCGGAGTAAAAGAGACATCGTTTGTAAATTTTACGGCAGCAGCAATGGATCTCTGTGTACAAGTATTGATTATCGTCCTCGGGCTAATTTTTGTCTTCAGTTTTGATAAACTTATATTTAACATAAGTAATTACTGGCCTTCAATAGAAAATTTATTTCTGGGAATCGCACTAGCAGCGATAGCATATACGGGAGTGGAAACCATGTCTCAGATGGCAGAAGAGACTAAGGATCCTGCCAGAAAAGTGCCGAGGGCTCTTGTTCTTATGGTTTTCACTGTGCTAATTCTGTTCAGCGGCGTTGCGACGGTTGGCTTTTCAGCAATGACGCCAATAGAGCTTGCTACGAACTGGGCAACTGATCCTGTGGCAGGAATAGCTCATTACATATCTCTTGCTATAACCCCACAAGACCTGGCACTACGATTATCCTCTGATGCAGACACGATGGTAGTATTCCGTTTGGCATTTACTATAGTGAGGGATATGCTCCCTTATCTTGTCTCTATACTCGCCGCTACAATCTTGCTCATCGCTACCAACGCCGGCATCACCGGCATATCCAGAGTAGCCTTCTCGCTGGGCAGATATCAGTTGATCCCCCCTGTGCTCAGCCGTGTCCATAAGAATTTTAAGACCCCTCACGTAAGCATCATTCTATTTTCAATTGCAGCCATTCTTATCCTTATTCCCAGTCTATTTGCGCGAGAAGGTTTTCTAAGGATCGGCAC
>DIKB01000159.1:7200-20626 GCA_002421445.1 Dehalococcoidia bacterium UBA5629
ATTGCCTTGCGGATAAAACATCCCGACTGGCACCGCCCGTTTAAGCTCAGGGGTAATATCATGATCAAAGGTCGTGAAATACCGATCACTGCAGTCCTGGGATTGTTGGGCACACTGATAACGTGGGTTGTGCTAATAATAACACAGCCCTACAGTCGCTGGTTTGGCGTGGGCTGGATGATCTTTGGCATTATAGTTTATATTATCTTCCGTAAGCGGCAAAAGTTGCCATTAGGGGGCAGGGCAAAACCGACCGTATCTATTCAAGTGAGAGAAGAGAGTATACTAAAGCAATGACGCAACAAAAGAGCAAACAAAACAAAGATTCCGGTTTCGGAAAATTCGAAAAGATACTTGTCCCGATTACAGGCTTGCCAGTAGATGATGAAGCATTGCGATTAGCCTGCGAGTTAGCCAGAAAACCAAAATCTAAAGTACATGTTTTTCATGTTATTGAAGTCGACCGACGATTGCCGATTGATGCTGTAATTGAGAATGAAATTGAGAAAGCCGAGCGCATTTTAACTCACGCAGAGAATGTTGCAATGGAAGCAGACTATGAAATTGAAACCGATCTGGTGCAGTCAAGAGAAGCGGGGCCGTCTATCGTTGACGAGGCAGTTGAAGGTGAGTATGATTTAATTGTCATGGGCATGATTTATAAGAAGAGATTTGGCATGTTTCATATGGGCGAGGCCATCCCGTACGTATTGGAATCGGCACCTTGCCGCGTTATTCTCTGTAGAACAACCGCCCTGAAATAAGGAGTTATAATGAACGTTGTTATAATGGGATGCGGACGGGTTGGAGCACACCTTGCTGCGATGCTCGATCAGGATGGAATGAAGGTTACAGTCCTTGATAAAGATGCCTACAGCTTCAGACGTTTACCTTCTGATTTTGGTGGTACTGCATTGGTCGGAGATGGAACTGATGCGGACATGCTGAAAAAAGCAGGAATAGAGCAGGCAGACATCTTCATCGCATTAACTCAGGGTGATAACCGCAATGTCATGGCCGCCCAGATAGCCGGTAAAATATTCAATGTTCCCAGAGTGGTATGCCGTATTTACGATCCCTTAAGAAAAGATGTCTATGAATCGCTCGGTATTGAAGCTATCAGTCCCACAACGGTGTTTGCTGAACTATTAAGAGAAAGACTATCGGAAAAGACGAAGGGATAAGAGGATTACATGTATATTATTATTGTCGGTGGTGGCAATGTAGGTTACTATTTATCAAAATACCTTCTTTCCGAAGGGCATGAGGTCCTTGTCCTTGAGAAAGATGCGGTTAATTGTGCACGTTTTGAGGATGACTTAGGCAGTATTTGTGTGCGGGGAGACGGCTGTGAAGTATCCACCCTTGCTGAAGCCGGCACCTCACGAGCCGATGTGTTTATTGCCATTACTAATGAAGATGACGATAATTTAGTCGCCTGTCAGATTGCTAAATTTAAATTTAATGTTCCCCGTACAATCGCACGTGTCAATGATCCGAAAAATGAGGATATTTTCCAGAAGCTGGGTGTGGATAGCACTATCTCAGTATCAGGCCTGATATTCCAGACTATTGAAGAAAACTTGCCCGCCCATCCCCTCGTACATCTGCTAACACATGCAGCATCCGGCGTAGAAATCATTGAGATTAAGCTCCATGACAGATCAAAGGCCGTAACTAAATCGGTTAAGCAATTGAAGCTTCCCGCAGGGTTTGCCCTCATGCTGGTTATCAGGGAGGGCCAAAATCCGCAGGTAATCGGCGAAGAAACAGCGTTCAAATCAGATGATCGCATCATCGCTATTGCGCCGACCGGCAAAGAAAACGAACTTCGCGATTTACTTATAGGCAACCACGAATCCGATTAAGCGTTGTAAAAAAGATGTTTTCGGTGGCATTTCAAGGGGAAAAGGGCGCTTACAGCGAAGATGCAGTTATCGCATTCTATGGCGATGTTGCTACGTTGCCATGCCGGTATTTCAGCGATGTTTTTGAAGCCATTCAGAAAAACAAGGCAGACGCCGGTGTTGTGCCTGTAGAGAATTCTCAGGCGGGCAGCGTTGCTGATACCTATGATTTGCTTCTTAATTACCCCCTCACAATCTATGGCGAGGTTACCCTTCGAGTGCGCCATTGCTTGATGGCTCTTCCCGGCGAAACAATTGAGACGATAAGGACAGTTCTGTCCCATCCTCAGGGGCTGGCGCAATCCGAGGAATTTTTAAAGAAGCTCACGAACGTTAAAATTGTGTCTGAGACGAATACCGCTGCCAGTGCCAAACGGATCCGAGAGGAGAATCTCAAAGGATATGCTGCTATTGCCAGTCGAAGGGCAGCTCAAATTTATGGATTAGAGATACTGGCCGAAGGAATCGAAACAAATCCCAATAATTACACGCGGTTTTTTGTGATTTCAAAAGATGCGGCTCCGAAAGGACAGGACAATAAGACATCGCTGGTATTTGCCGTTAAAAATGAACCGGGATCGTTGTATGCGATACTCGGTTCCTTCGCTAGAAGAAACATAAATCTGACCAAGCTTGAATCGAGACCGAGCAGGGATAAGCCATGGGAATATGTGTTTTATGCCGACTTTGAAGGGCACATGGATGATGCTGTTTGCCAGGAGATTCTGGGAGAATTAAGAGAGATGACCAGCTTTCTTAAGATTCTTGGATCGTATCCCAGGGCACAAAGCTAGCCGTTTGAAAAAGCCTCAGGAACACCTTCCACGAGTTTATCATAGGTAGCGGACAGCGCTTCCGGCAATACCTTCGTATTTCCCAACGCGGGCATGAAGTTAGTGTCACCCTGCCATCGGGGCACAATGTGAGTATGGATATGATCATCAACACCGGCGCCGGCAATCTTTCCCAAATTCATACCTATGTTAAACCCGGTGCATTTAACCATACGGGTTAGCAGTACAACGGACTTTCTCACCAGATTAAAATGTTCTGCAGCTTCTGTATCAGTGAGGGCTTCGACCCTGCCCACATGGCGATAAGGTGCTACCAGCAGATGCCCCGGATTATAGGGATAGGCATTAAGCAGCACATAATTGCTGCTCCCGCGATACAGAATATAGTTCGATTTGTCGTTATGCTCCTGTGGTTTCTGACAGAGAAAGCAGAATTCGGCCTTTTTATCCGCGCTTTGAATAAATTCCATTCGCCATGGTGCCCAGATATATTCCATCGAACATCTCCTGAGTTCTATCAACCTGACGATCAGTACGGCGTGTATTATACCGGATGTCTCTGATGTTTAACAGAGTAAGAGGTACCATCCTGTAGCCGTTTTCTGCAAAAAATGTTGGAAGCCGGATAATAAGCGGTTTAAGAATTCGATATCCTTTACCGCCGACCTTCTTTCGCATATAATTCGTAGCAAGTTTGCAGTATTTTCAAGGAAAGTAAGCGGAGATATATCATTGAACAAACTGGTAGCGATTGTCGGAATGGCGGGGTCGGGGAAATCCGAAGTGACACGGGTATTCGAGCAGCACGGTTTCAGCAAAATTCGCTTCGGTGACTTAACCGACGAAGAGATTAAAAACCGTGGTCTGGAACTGAACGAAATAAACGAGCGGCTCATCAGACAGCAATTAAGAGATACGCACGGCATGGCAGCATATGCCCTTCTCAATATGCCGAAAATAGAGGCGCTGCTGGAATCATCCAATGTGGTCATCGACGGTCTTTATTCGTGGGAAGAATATACGGCACTGAAATCGCGTTACGGCAATACGATTCACATCCTTGCAGTGTGGGCATCTCCTGAAACGCGCTATGAAAGGCTGAGCCAGCGTCCGCACAGATCCCTCACCAGGGAAGAAGCTTCCAACCGTGACAGCTCCGAAATCGAAAAGATCAATAAGGGCGGCCCCATCGCCATGGCGAATTTCACTATTCTTAATGACTCCGATCTGAAAGATCTCAATATCGCAACGGAAAAGGTGGTAACAGCAATCGAATGGAAAAAATAATGAGACCGAACATAGATGAATACTTTTTGAAGATAGCATCTGTCGTTGCCGAGAGGGCAACCTGCGAGCGGCATCACGTTGGAGCAGTTGCAGTAAAGAATAAGCACATACTGGCAACAGGATACAACGGGGCTCCTGCAGGTCTCAAAGATTGTCTGGAACTGGGCTGTTTGCGCAATGAATTAAATATACCTTCCGGAACCCGCCACGAAATATGCAGAGGCATCCATGCAGAGCAAAATGTGATTATTCAGGCATCGTTACATGGAGTGAGCATTGAAGGCGCAACAATTTACTTAACTCATTCACCGTGTGTACTCTGCGCCAAGATGCTGGTCAACGCCAAGATACAACGGCTGGTCACATTCGGCAAGTATCCTGATAATACCTTCCTTGGATTGTTCAAAGAAGCGGGCATATGCTTTGATGCCGTGGACAAACCATCCACCATCATAACGCATCTGGAATAGTCTCGCCGCCCGGATGCTGAAGGATGAGTTATTTATCGCGGATACTATATAAACATCCGCAATAATCCTGCCGGTAAAGATCCCAATCTCGGGCTTGCTGCATCGCTTTTTTGAACCCCTCTTTCTTTTTGAAATCACGCTGCAAAAAAGTATCGCCGCAGATTTCCCTGCCTGCAGTATTTACAATCGCTGCCGGCTTATGCGGACTGACGGTCAAGGTTGTCGTAAACGCATCGGCGCCGCATTTTATTAGATATCTATATGTCTCCTGCAGGCGTATTCGATAACAGATCTCACACCGCCTGCCGCCTTCAGGCTCGTTTTGCATCGCCGCCGTCGCCTTAAGCCACTCATCAGGAGCATACGGTGCTTCGTTTAATGGAAAATCGAGTTTATCCGAAACGGTACGCGCTACTTCCAGCCGTTTCGCGTATTCCTCCTGAGGATGGATATTGGGATTATAAAAAAAGCCGATGACTTCATGTCCCTCGTCCTGTAATGTCTGAACGACTCCGGCAGCGCAAATACCACAGCAAATATGCAGTACAATTTTCATCGGTTATCCCCGTTAAAACATTTCGTAATTATCCCTTTAACGAAGGTATACCATCGTATTTATAGATGGAGCCTCATCTTGGTACGTGCTTCAATGGGATACATATCTTGTTATATCGTACTCCGAGTATCTAAAGCGGTGTGTTTCAGTATAGTATGCTTTGCTTTATTGCATAGTTAGCAGGGCATCTCACGAGCGATCTGAATATCCGGGTAAACTCCCCACTTCTCCAGGTGATCTTTGAGAACCCGCAAATTGACCACATCCTCTTTGTTGTACTGGAGCAGTGTTTTAAGCGCTTCGTGATCGCTGTTTTCCTCGTAGCACTTCCATAATTTTACGGCGTCCGCCCCACAGATGCCCTTTAGACGACGGGGAATGCCGAGTTGCTGCTCCACAGCCTTAAATCCGCCAACTAGATTATTGCGACGGCAATCATACATAAGATCGCGATGTTCCAAAAGCTCAGAAAGGTCCGTACCGAGACGCGCTGTAATGAAAGGTATATCAAATCGCTGACCGTTATATGTATACAGATTCTTGACACCTTTGAGCGAATCCAACAAATTGTCCTTTGTTACCTGACGGCCAAAGAGTTGAATAAGCTTGCTATCTCGCGCGCTGCATAGCAACAAACCGATAACCGTAATACTATCAAAACCCTGCGATAATCCGGTTGTTTCTATGTCAAGGTAGGCATCAGTTAGCTGTCTACTCTTAAGGCTCATTGTTCATTATGCTCCCGACTCAAAAAGTATACCATAATCATGGCACGTTAACCCGAATACGAAGGCAGCATGATCGGCAAAGTTCACTAATTCGCGAATCCACAGAATTGAACAATATCGCGGTTTTACGTGTACAGGCTATGCCGCCGTATATACTCCTCTACACGTTCAGGAACGAGGCCGTGGACCGATAGCCCTTCCCGAATGCGCTGGCGTACAATAGTAGAGCTGATATCAATCGGTTCGATGTTTATGAAGACAGTACGTCGCTTGATACCCGTCACAACTCGATCGATATCATTGATATCCGGCGGATCGAAGCCTCGCCTGGTGAACACCGCAAGTCTGCACAACTCAATCAATCGCAATGGTTCTTTCCACAAAGAGACACTGGCCAGCGCATCTGTTCCCAGCAGAAAATATAGATTATCTGCAGGGTCAAACTGCCTGTGGAGTATATTTATAGTATTAACAGTGTACGAAATGCCCGGTCGATCGGTTTCCACAGTGGAAAGCGCCAGAACAGGATTATCAGCTATCGCCAGGCGAACCATCTCGATCCGGTGCTCCACGGACGCCAGGGGGTGCTGTGGTTTGAGCCATGGCTGACCGGCAGGGACAAACAAAACACGATCCAATTTGATGCTCGTTATGCCCTCTCCGACTATAGTAAGGTGACCATTATGGATAGGATCGAATGTGCCGCCGAGGATGCCGATATTCATGACAACTTATTCCTCAGCTTCATTCCTGCGTTTAGGCCTGGGATGAAACACGACAGGAGGGGTCTCCGGCTCGATCATTTCAGCAACAGTCTGTCTGACCATATCGGCCAGTGCCGAAACAAGCTCCGCAACCCCCTTTTTTGTTACAGCCGATACAAAGTATATCTTCTCATGAAAAGGACGGAGCGACGTTTTTATCTCAGGTATTCGTGAGGAGACTTCAGGAAGATCGATTTTGTTCACCGCAATGAGTCGTGGTTTCTGACTGAAGGAAGCATTGTACAGAGTTAGCTCCTTGCGTAAATTCTTCAGGTCGGCACATAAATCCGGCGATGTTCCATCCAGCAGGAAAAGAAAACCGCTGGTACGTTCGGCATGGCGGAGGAACTTGTGGCCTAACCCCTTCCCTTCATGAGCGCCCTCGATAAGACCGGGTATCTCTGCCACGATAAAAGAATCATCGTCTGTTACCACCACGCCGAGTACAGGTTCACGTGTCGTGAACGGATACGCCGCTACCTCGGGGGTTGCCCGCGATATTGCACCGAGCAATGTGGATTTGCCCACACTGGGATGTCCGATGATACCGATATCTGCAATGATTTTAAGATCTAAAATCAGGTGGCGTTGCTCGCCTGATTTGCCGTTTGTAGCTTTTTTAGGCGCCTGATTGGTCGAGGTTGCAAAGTGTACATTTCCTTTACCACCCTTGCCACCCTTAGCCACAAGTGCTTTCTGTTCCCGTTTCTTTAAATCGGCGATGATAGTTTTGCTGCCGTCGTCTCCCACTGACGTAATGACTGTGCCTGCCGGAACACCAATAATAAGGTCACCACCATCTTTGCCATGCATCTTTTGCTTACGGCCACGTCCTCCGGCCTCTGCTTTAAATGATGTTTTCCGTCTGAATAATCCAAGGTCAGTCATACTGCCATCAGCAATAATATAAACATCCCCTCCGTTACCACCATCCCCACCGTCTGGCCCGCCAAACGGTACAAATTTCTCCCTCCGAAACGTTATAGCTCCATCGCCGCCGTTCCCTGCCGTAACCTTAATTTCAACATTATCAACATTATGCACTGTTATCGTTAATCTCCAGAGAAAATACTACAGACCTCTCACGTGAAAGTATATAGTATCTATTCTAATACATAAAGATATATAAATATAAGAAGTATTGTAATACTAGAAATAAGCCTGTGATATTTTGTCGATAAGAAGCAATCGGCGGATTCATCCGGGATAGTATGGAATACCGAAAAGTTATCAACAAACCGGCCAGCGGATGTCCACAGTACAGATATAAGTATATCGACAATGCAAAGAACAGAGGAACGCGTTATGATCGGCAAAGGCTTTTTTTGATATCTTCCAATGTCTTACCGAGCTGGGGATTAGTTGAAAGTTCGGCGGCGATTCTTTCACAACCGTGGGCAATCGTGGAATGATTTCGCCCACCCAGGAGCCTGCCTATCTCTGCCAAACGTGTATTTGTCTGTTCCCTCAGAAGATACATGGCTATATGACGCACATAGGCGGTTCTTTTATCGCGCCGGTTGCCTTTCAGGATATCTGAAGAAAGGCCATGATATGCGGCAACTGCATCGATAATGGCGCTGGTTGTCGGTGTCTGGTCTTTTACGGTAGAGGCGAATCCATTTCCAGTACAACCATCGAGTACTGACAATGCTTGCATGCAGGTATCGATGCCGAGAGCTCCACCGCTAAGTCTGGCATAGGTGATAACCCTCATCAGAGCACCTTCGAGCTCACGGACATTGCACGGGAAACGGGTTGCCAGAAAGCCGATGGCTTCCGGTGTGGGATCGACCCCGAGCTGCTGAGCTTTAATTTTCAGGATTGCATGACGGCTATGACAATCCGGCGCCTGGATATCGACGACGAGCCCACCCTCGAGGCGTGACCGCAATTTCTCATCGAGCGCTTCAATGGCCTTCGGCGTGACATCGCTGGATATCACGATCTGGCAATTGGCATCATAGAGATCATTGAAGATGCTGGCGAAGCACTCCTGGGTTCCAGTTTTACCACTGAGGAATTGGATATCATCGAACAGTAAGGCATCGATATTTCGGTATTTCAGATTGAATTCGTCCATTTTGCCTGTTCTTATGGCCAGAACGAATTCATTGGTCAGGCGCTGTCCGTTGGTGTAGACTACCCGGCGGCCGTTGCTGTTCAAAGCATTTCCGATAGCATGGATCAGATGTGTCTTGCCGACGGCTGTCTTGCCGTAGATGAACAGAGGATTGTATACGGCACCCGGCGTCTCTGCTGTTTCCAGCGCTGCGGCGTAAGCCATCCTGTTGCATTCACCGCTGATAAACGTATCGAAGGTGTATCTGGGATTGAGATTTGGACGGGTAATCGGCGCTCTCTCTTTAATGCTTATTCCGCCGTCTGTTTGCAGCACAGGCGTCTTTTGAACCGGAGCCGAGTCTGGCATATTGATCTGGAAATGCACATCGACAGGCGATCCGATAATACCGGACAACGTACGTTTAATCAGGGAGTGGAGACGATGCTCCAGCCACTCGGCGACGAACACATTCGGCGTACCGATGGTAAATGTTGTATCGGCGTAGCGCAGGCCAATCGTATCCTTAAGCCACGTATCGAAATTTGGCTTGCTTACCTGTATCTGCAGCTCGCCCAAGGCGGCTACCCAAATATCCTGAGAATATCTCAAGTTAATCCTTCCGTTAGATAGTACCGTTTTGCACCCATCCCAAAAAAAGACACAAAAACTCCCCACGGCATAATCTTTTGCTTTCTTTGATTGCAGACCGCCGCTAGTTAGTTTAGAATCAGCTCTAAAAGAACCATATCATTAACCCAACTAGCACAACCCACGCTATATAGATTACCACGTCGGTCTTCTGGGGTGTCAAGTAGGTTTTTGACATAACAGGAAAAAATATTAAAATGGCATGAAAATGTTACATAACATAAGAAAAAAAATCATTTTTATGGGCACGCCCTCATTTGCAGTTCCCGCACTGGAGGCGATCAGCGCCGGTCCATACGATATTGCCGCCGTGTATACGCAGCCGGATCGGGAGGCGGGTAGAGGTAAGCGTGTTACGACATCACCAGTTAAGCAAACGGCACTGGCACATGGACTTCCTGTAAAGCAGCCTGAGAAATTACGTAACCCTGATGTCATCGCTACCCTTCGTGGTTACGCGCCGGATGTGATTGTGGTTGCTGCCTATGGGCTGATGATACCAAAAGAGATACTGGCGCTTCCGCATTGCGGTTGTGTCAATATACATCCTTCTCTGCTTCCTCTCTATAGGGGCGCTTCTCCGGTTTCTACTGCTATTTTAAAGGGCGATGCTGCCACCGGTGTTACCATCATGCTTCTTGATGAGGGCATGGATACCGGTCCGATACTAGCGCAGATCGAAATTCCGATATCTGCCGCAGATACCACCGGAACGCTTACCGATACGCTCGCCGGGGTCGGGGCACGCTTGCTGTTCGAAACGCTGCCGCACTGGCTATCGGGTGAGATCAAACCGCAGCCGCAGGACAACAGACGTGCAGTGAATACCAGGCAGGTTTCCAAGGATGATGGCCAGATAGACTGGTCGATATCTGCCGCTGAATTGTGGTGTCAGATCAGGGCGTATAACCCGTGGCCGGGGAGTTATACCCGATGGCTGGGGAAACGATTGAGGATAGATGCGGCGGGGCTTGGCATCACCGCCGATCCGGTGGAACCGGGAAGAGTTGTGTCAGTGCAACGTGACGGCGCAACTCATATTGGCGTGGGGACGGGGGATGGCATTCTGGAGCTTCTTCGCGTTCAACTGGAGGGGAAAAAGGTTGTATCGATACGCGATTTCGTGCAGGGGCATCGTGAGTTTATCGGTAGCCGTCTCGATTGATGAATTGAAATGATTCTCGCGTTGGCTTTCGAAAAAGAAATTCGGGAATAACAGAAAAATAGATATTTTATGCTGGTACTCAAGCTCACCGTAGTGTTTCCTCAACACCGTCAAAATAATCATGTAAAGATGCAAAAGATTGACAAATCATGTTTGATGTCATAATATCAAGTAAAGTATGATCTGTCGCATAAGCAACTTTCATTTACGTGCATATAGCGGATGATTTAAACAGAGAATTCGGGAGATAGCAAATGCAAAAATTACTGACTACCAAAGAAGTCGCTGACATATTGAGGATGCGAATAGAAACAATTACCCGCAAGGCTGAACAGGGGCTCCTGCCGGCAATCAAGGTGGACGGCAGATGGCGGATTCCTCAGGATCGTCTGGAGCAGTGGTTCAAAGAGAAAGAAGCGGCTTCTCCCACAATGAAAAGACAAAAGCAGTTTAAGCCGGTCAGCCTGAAAACCTTCCGTATGGGTGAAAGCGTCGGCACATATACACGGAGAGAGATTTATAAGGATTTGTAATGGCCGACATTGCTTTCCTTGATACCAATCTGTTGATTTACGCTGCCAATGAAGATAGTCTCCACCATACTGCTGCTACGGATTTGATTAGCAGAGTAAATAGTGGAGAATTGAAAGTATGCCTATCACCCCAGATATTAGCCGAATTTTATGCGACGGTAACCAATCCTAAAAAAGTAAAGTATCCATTGACTTCAAAAGAGGCAGTGGAAGCGATCAACGGGTATTTTGAATCCGATATTGTCAAGCTTTATCCCAGCGAAGATACAGTGAAAAGCACGTTTGAAATTGCTCAGCGTTATCGGGTTAAAGGCTTGGATATCTTCGATGCACAGATTGTTGCACTTATGCTGGAAAACAAGATCAACACTATTTACACAGCTAATGTATCCGACTTTCAGCGGTTTAAGGAGATAGCCGCAATCAATCCCTTACAATGACCGCAATGCTCTCTGGGCAGTCAAAAGTTGTACAATAATACCTTGGAATTCTCTTAGCCTCTGTAAAAAGGAGTAAGAAATGAAAAACGAATCATCATTGTTCTCAACAGCACTTGATTTTCTCAAGAGGCAGGAAACCGATTGGAAAACCACAGTAGTGCGGACGTCAATGGATAGGTTTGCCTACCAGATGCTACTTCCGTATCTTTCCCTGTACATTATTGCGCTCGGGGCTACTGTTACGCAGCTCGGCATGGTGAACAGCCTGGGGATGGTTTTCGCAGGGGTACTCAGTCTGATCAGCGGTTTTCTTATCGATAGGGTTACTCCCAAAAAGATTTATCTGGTCGCTATCGGGCTGCTCATTATCGCCTATGTGACGTATGCACTGGCTCATAACTGGGGGATTACCATTATCGCAATGATCGCATACTGGTCGGGGTATTCAATGAGCATTCAAAGCTGCGCAACGATATGCGGCAACTGTCTGGCGAACAAGGATAGAGCTACCGGGATGATGTTTTGCGAGACTGTCGCCGCCGGCGTTCTGGGCATGGTGGGGCCGATGGCAGGAGCGTGGCTCGTTACTGAATTTGGCGGGGTAAATGAAGAAGGCATCAGGCCGTTATTCTTTGTCGCTGGTGCTATTAGCATTGCTACATTCATCCTCGTGTTCAGACGGCTATCCAGCCGCAGGTGGGGAGAAGCCGATGAAACCAAATTTAATGTGGTAAAAAGCTTCACTAAAGTATTGAAACAAGGCAATCACCTGAAACGATGGCTGATTATCACTTCACTCGGGCAATTGCCGCTGGGTATGGTTATCCCTTTCACCCAGGTTTTCGCACATGAGGTTAAAGGTGCCGATCAATACATACTGGGCGCAATGGTTACGGGTGCTGCGCTGACATCGATCCTAATTTCCATTCCTCTCGGTAGATTGGCGGATAGAATAGGCAGGAAAAGGATACTTTATATAACTATACCGCTTTTTTGGGCTGCCAATATTGTGCTGGTGTGCGCTCCAAATACGGGATTTTTAATCCTCTCCGGTATTTTACAGGGATTTTACTATTTGGGTACGCCCATTGGTGCGGCTATGGAAAGAGAGTTGGTGCCTCGTGGCTATATGGGCAGATGGCTTGGGATAGCGAGATTCTGCAAAATGGTCATGGGCGCCTGTTTTGCCATCGTAGCCGGAATTATCTGGGATAAGATCGGGCCACAGTATGTGTTTCTGATCTTCATAGCGCTCGATCTCGTTATCAGAGTTCCGTTGCTTATCACTATGCCTGAAACACTTAACTTGCGATTCGGCAAGAAATCGGAGTAAAGCCAGCTGCCAAAGCAACGCGTAAGAGATCAGAGGGAGTGCTGGTTACGTGGATATTGTTCTCAGGATTCCGTCGAGGCGCTTTTTTTCTGATCTCTGGCTATCTTAAAGACGGACGAAAACTCCATGACCGGCTTCCCTTCGGCGTTATATACCGTAGCCTGGCCGTGCAGTATACGGTCTTCTCTTTGTGTAACCGTAGCTCTGGCCGTCACAAACCCCTGTTTCACGGGATAAAGGAACTTGGATTCCATGGATATTGTGGCAAAGTGTGTTGATGGCGGTAGAATGCTCTTAATGGCCATTACTACTGCCGTGTCCGCCAGCGAAAGTAGTGCGCCGCCATGGAGCAAACCCTTGCCCTGAGCAAAATCGTATAAGAATGGCATCGTAAGAACTGCCTTTCCGTCTGAAGCTTCCTGAATGTGCATGTGCAGCAGTTGTTCAAAGGGGGCACAGGATATCCATTGACTCATGGGTACCTGATGCGGGCCGGTGTTTTGTTCAGATGGCTCGGAGGATGTTCTCTCGTTTGTCATCATGCTTTTATCTGCCGTGGGCAGACTCATCTAATATCTTTTGCATCCAGCGCTCGGTGGTCCGGCACTGGTTGAAGGTATAGATATGAAATCCGGCAATGCCGAAGGCAGGATCTGTTGCCATCGCGGCGGTCTCCGCCACCAGCTTATCGGGCGTATACATTCCGCTGCTCAATAACCGGGCCGCTAATCCCAGA
>DIKB01000011.1:0-1800 GCA_002421445.1 Dehalococcoidia bacterium UBA5629
TTATACCATAAGAGATAATTTTAATTTTGCTTTCAGGTACATGCAGATATTTGCGTATTTCATCGTAGAGAAGCTGAGAGGTACATACAACTATAGCGCACCGGGAAGCCATATCACAGGCAAATTTAAAATAATGAGAGCTGATAAATCTTTTAGGAGCCTGCCAGGAACCACTGACGTAATGAGTGTCTATATTCTTGAGATGTTGAATCGGTATTAAATCATGAAATGTGATAATGCCTCTGTTCTTGGGTATATAAATCGATTCCATCGGCGTTAGTGCATGGTAAACGTCATATCCATGAGGTATTTGAAATGGTATTTCCATGCCGGTATAGATGAAATAGCCAACTTTACCTGTACCGTTCGTTCCGATGGTTTTAACTGCATGTCCTCTGCTCTTTAGCCCGTTAAGCATCTCCATGGAGAAACGCCCGATGCCAGCATTGCGTAGGTCAAAATAACGCGTAAGCAGACAGATGTTCATGCTATTATCACTATTTCTAATCATAGCGTTTATTTTTTCTAGTCATGCCAGTTGAAGCCTGCAATTCTATAGCCAACACCCACGGCTACTTCGTCTGATTAATGTCTTCGTGAACCTTTGAAGTCAGTCGTCATGTAGGGGTAAAGCGTCTTGTGTGATATACACCACGTTTCTGCTGCTGGATAGCTCAGTGCCTAGGTTTCTTGTCTTGCCATTATGAAGCCTCTTTGGCGTTATTCTGATTACTTTTACCCGAAACCTTTGAGTCGCCACTGAAGCATCGTTTATGGAACCCGAGTCTATGACAGAGAATTCGTAGTTATCACCAAATTTCTGGAAAGGTAGTAAAAAAATTATTTGCTATCCTCTTTCTGTGGTAGTTGGGGCGTATCCCAAGCCACACAGTCATGGATGATTTCTTCGCATATTGGACAATAGCAGATGTCCCTGTCTGCATCAGCAAGCTGAATTAAAAGTCCCATTCCACATTTGGGGCATATCTTGGTCATGCCCTGCCCCTTATTATCCTATCTTGTCCTTTCTCCAGGCTCATATCACAAGTCTAATCCGCTAAAGAACATCTCTTGGAGGGTATCGCTAGCTCTACTTTAAGTACGCCATTTATTGTATCATAATTTAACTTTAACTGATATACTTACATGGATCAGTATATCGGCATCCTTAGCCAATGCTAAGCTGTTTTCGCAGATATCGGTATCAGTGCAGTAAGCAATTGTCTTGCCATCTATATTAACTCTATAACCGAAACAGGGATCGGAATGTAAGTGAAACGGTAAAGGGACGGTTAACAATGTTATTCAGGATTTTTTCGGGTGCCTTTTTGCCCGTAAATGGTCAGTTCTTGCTTGAATTTGAACTTGCTTAACGTATGAAAGCCGATAATGTGGTCCAGATAATAATCTCAGTTGACAGTTATCCAGCATCGATTGTGGCTTTTTAAGGTTTTGCATAAGTCGGTGCCGAGCTGGCCGTCCGCGCCCGTAATGAGTCTTTTCATGAGTTGATAATAGCTATTTCGGATGCTTTTTACAAGCTAGCATGACAGGCTACTACTTTACCGCCAATATAGAAAGCCACAGGAGATTCTTCGGCAAGCTCAGAATGACCTTAGCTGTCACCCCGAGCGCAGTCGAGGGGTCTCTTGTTGCATGACAAACTGGCTGCTAATTTGCAACCAATGTAGAAAGTAGCAGGAGATTCTTCGGCAAGCTCAGAATGACCTTAGCTGTCACCCCGAGCGAAGTCGAGGGGTCTCAGGTTGCAATAAAAACTGGCTGCTAACAACCAATCAG
>DIKB01000011.1:1870-2616 GCA_002421445.1 Dehalococcoidia bacterium UBA5629
AGTCGAGGGGTCTCAGGTTGCATTACAAACTGACTGCTAATTTGCAACCAGTGTAGAAAGTAACAGGATTATTTCTTCACTAAATAGTGATTAGTAACCAGGAATAGGCCGCCGCTAAATGATATAATAGTTTAGGTTACGAGATATAACTGACGAAATCGAGGGGATGGATATGGTAAAAATCATTGAACGCATTGAAGTTACCCCTGAGGTTCTTCATGGAAAACCGCATATAGCCGGGACTCGTGTTCCAATAGATATTATTCTTGGATTGTTAGGAGACGGGCTAACACCAGAAGAAATCGTAAAACAACACTATCCACATATCGCCAAAGATGACATTTTAGCCTGTATTCGATATGCCAGGCAGATTGTAGAAGATGAAGAGATTTACATGGTAAAGGCCGGTTGATGCTGGCTTTCCTTATCGATGAATGTGTCTCATTTCAGACGGTTCGGTTGTTTAAAGCTTTAGGTTTTCCCTTCAAAACAGTTCATGATATTGCCCTGCTATGACATCAATTCTTTTCAAAAATGCCACGATGTGCTGGAAATGCTCCTCAGCGTTGAAAGCGACTTCAAGAATACCTTATTTATCGTCGATGAAAACAAATATCGGAAGAGGAAGTAATGAATGGTGACCACCTGTTAACCAGTTCCTGTTCGTCAAACACTCTACCAGCATAGTGAATGAGATCGGCTTTCGGATCAAACTTTCTGGAACCGAATTTCTCTGAATAATATTT
>DIKB01000017.1 GCA_002421445.1 Dehalococcoidia bacterium UBA5629
CAATGCCGCTGAGGTGCTGAAGGAAGTTCAGGACCACTCGTTCTGTTTTAAGAATGCTGGCAGCGTTTCCTTCGATAGTCATCACTATATCGCCTGATGTAACGCGGCTTCCTTCTTTGATCAATATTACAACGTTCAGTTTGGGATCGATACGATGAAATATTTGCTCTGCAAGAGTGCACCCGGCAATAATGCCGGATTCTTTGGCGATTATGCGGGCTGTCGCCTGTTCCTCCTTTGAGATGAGGGCTTGCGTTGTAATATCATGCTGAACTTGATCTTCTGCGAGTGCGGTGTCAATGAGCTTTATGGTGGCTTTATCCGGTTTGTTCAAGCTTTGGCTCTCCTGGAGACAGAGTAATCGGGTCGGATGGCTTAGAAAGGACGGTGTTTAAATACGCCGACCCTGCCGAATTTTTTATCGTGCCCCTTATGTGTTTCCTCAATGCCAAGCTCATCGGTGATCCTCTCGGAGAGAGGCTTCCGTTCCTGTGTAGCCACAGTCTGGTTCTGGTCTCCCGGCTTACTCAGTGTCTGACACTGGCATTTGGGACAACAGGCCTCGGTAACAGGCTTACCTTTCTGTATTTGCACATCGCCGACATAATCGCAGTTTTTACAGGAGACGGTTAGTGTGTAGGTATCATTCTGCATTACTTTTCACTCTGTTGGTATCTTTAATACATATTATAACTGAAATCGTGAGCGCTGTTTAGTGGTAATGATGCACACTCATCTATATTACATCATTGCGGCTATCTGTTGTTTATGCTCCTCGAGAACTTTCTCATACTGGGCATCGAGTTCGCTGCTGGCTCTGCGCCATTGCTCTTGAAACTGGAGTTGAATCTGCGTTTCTATGGGTATACCGCTTTTCTGCGGTTGCTGTTGCATTGCCCGTGTTATCTCAGGCAGCTTTGATTCGAACGTCGTTTTAAACTGGTTGAATGCCTGCTGGTGCGCCTGTTCATAATAGGTGATGAGGCTGCTTATTCTATCGAGCAGGGCATCAAGCTGATTTTTTGCTTTCCTGGTGAGCTTAAGCCCGGCAATAGCTTTATTTGTCGTCTTTTTTGAGACATCGTCTTTTGGCAAGGTTATATTGTGCAGCAATGCGTCCTGGATACCGTTCACAACGTGTGTACGGATATTTGGATCGGAATATTTGTTCAACTCACCGGAGAGGTCAAATTTTTCCTCTTTGAGGTACTTCGCGGCCAGTGCGCTGCCGACAGGTACATATTCGAGCCGCTTCAGTTCCTCATCGGTGGCCTTTCCCATTTTCTCTACTTTTTCCATCGCCCGTTCAAAAGCGCTTTTCATTTCACCCATATAACTGCTCCTTACATATTGCTCGGTACCGAAGTGCTCTTAGTTGGTATTCTGTCTAATTATAAACGGTTTGTATGCCGCTTACCATAGCGATTTTAACGGTATTCAAAATGTTGACGTAAGTTCGAAGAGATCAGTGTGTGGATATCAGCATCAGTAGAGGTTCTGCCACTTCTGGCGATGCTCGTTTTGAAGCTGCTGAAAGTGAGATGTGAACTGAGGGGATTTAATGCTGGCTGTCGTCATAATCAAGGCATGCTCGCCATTGTCGGAGTAGTAATGTAGTCGCCTCCCGACTTCCTGAAAACCGTATTTTTTGTAGAGCGTTTGTGCAGTATTGTTGGAAACACGGACTTCCAGAGTAACAACATTTGCATTTAACTGTTGTGCCAGACCGATTGTTGCGATGAGCAGAAGTTCGCCAAATCCCTGCCTGCGAAAATTATTTCGCAGGCCGATTGTCGTGATATGCGCTTCATCTACCATGATCCAGACCCCGGCTACTCCGATAACGAATTCTATCGATGACGGCGGCAGCGTACAGGTGGGACGTGGTTTCGGATGGAAGAGGCGGCTCAGCCATGAACGTTTACTCGAAACGGTGCTGTTCTGCTGTCCTGAACCGTCAGATGGGTCGTTTGGTTTTGCTAGAATGATATAGCGGGCCAGTCGATTTTTCAGCTCATTTTTATATGCGGAATAGGTGGGGCGCGGCCATTGTGTTGGGAAAGCTTCGTTGTCTATATCTATCACCTGTGGAATATCCCGTTCTTCCATCGGGCGGATATGGTAATATGTTGACATAATATTATTTTGTGCCTGTGAATTGCTACTGCGATTTTAGCACATTTTTGCCATTGAACTGCATCCGTCTTTAATGATGATGTATAATTTTGAGCGTTGCTTGTGTTACAGTATTGCAAGCATAATTGCGTATGGCTGGAGGTGCCGATGAACAGGAATGTTGTAGCTGAAGTATCGGTAGTGCCGCTTGGTACGGAACAACCCGGGGTAAGCCAGTATGTTGCAGCCTGCATCGATATCCTCGATAAAAGAGATGATGTGCACTATCAACTAACGCCTATGGGCACAATTCTTGAAGGGACTCTGGATGCTGTTTTTGATGCTGTCCGACAGATGCATGAGGTGCCATTTCAGAAGGGAGCCAAACGTGTTGTGACGACATTGAAGATAGATGATCGACGGGATAAAGATCTGACCATGAAAGGTAAGGTAGAATCGGTGATGAAGTCGAGGTCTCATGCAAAAGGAACGTAGCACTATAGTTGATTTGACCGTGCAAATCGCTCCTCGCAATTCTGTCGGATTGTTGTTGAAGAATCCGGTGATGACGGCTTCGGGAACGTTCGGATATGGCATTGAATACAAAGATGCGGTTGATATCGAGGCGCTGGGCGCTATTGTTTGCAAGGGGACTACTCTTGATCCGCGGGATGGAAATCCGCAGCCGCGTCTTGTTGAGACTGCTTACGGCTTGCTGAACGCTGTAGGACTGCAAAATATCGGGATTAAGGCTTTAATCAGTGATATGCTGCCGCAGTGGCGGCAGCTGAACGTTCCGTTTGTGATCAATATAGCCGGACACAACATTGAAGAATATATACAGCTTGCTGAGATTATTGAAGGTCTTGACGGCGTTCACGCCATTGAGTTGAATATCAGTTGTCCCAATGTCGCCTGCGGCGGTATGGAGTTCGGTGTCGATCCTGCTATGGCGGCACGGGTTACTGCAGCGGTGAGATATAAAACGAAGAAGCCATTAATTGTGAAGCTAAGCCCCAATGTAACGGACATAGTGGCAATTGCTACAGCAGTGGTGGAATCCGGAGCCGATACACTGACATTGATCAATACCGTTCGGGGGATGGCAATAGATATAAAAAAACGCCAGCCGGCTCTGGGCAATGTTTTCGGTGGACTATCAGGGCCTGCGATTAAGCCTGTTGCGCTGGCTGCAGTTTATCGCGTTACACAGCACGTTGATGTGCCA
>DIKB01000116.1 GCA_002421445.1 Dehalococcoidia bacterium UBA5629
AAACAGCTTTACTATTAGCTCTATCAGATCATCGCTGCCGGCTCCGGTAATGATACTATCTGCGCTCACGCCGGTGTGCTTCTCCAGGGCATGCCTTAACTGCCGCTGTTCGGGATCAGGATAGTGATGGTAATATTGGAATCTGGAAAGCGCTTCCCGTACCTCGGGCGAGCACCCGTACGGATTCTCATTGCCATCGAGCTTGATGATCTTATCTTCGGGAATGCCGATGCTCTCGCTGAGAACGTCGGTCGGTTCGATCGGCACATACGGCCCCATAGCCCGGAACCGCGACCTGATCAATTTTTCGATATCTTGCAGGCTCATTCTCTATTTCTTCTTGTGGTTTTTAAGTCTGAGTTTAACCGTCTGCGCGTGAGCAGTCAATCCCTCGGCCACCGCCAGATCGATGACGGTATTGCCAAGCTCTTTGAGACGGGACTCGTCAAACGCAACCACACTGATGACCTTCATGAAATCCTCAATGCCGAGAGGGGAAGCAAACCGCGCGCTGCCGCCGGTGGGCAATACATGGCTCGGCCCGGCAAGATAGTCGCCCACTGCCACAGGAGATTCGGCGCCGAGGAACATACAGCCTGCCGCGGTAATCTTATGCAAATATGAGCTGGGATTGCGCACCATCAATAACAGATGCTCGGGAGCATGCAGATTTACAAGGTCGATGGCCTCGTCCATAGTCTCTACCAGCGCGATTACTCCGTTGGCATCGAGCGCTTTATTGATAATGTCACGCCGTTTCAGCTTTGCCACCTGTTTTTTAATCTCATTTTCCACATCGCCGGCCACCTTCTCCGATGTCGTGATCAGGATCGCCGACGACATGGCATCATGTTCGGTCTGCGCCATGAGATCTGCGGCGCAGAAGGCAGGCGATGCCGTTTCATCGGCAACAACGATGACTTCACTCGGTCCCGCAATGCTATCTATATCGACGATGCCGTATACCAGCTTTTTGGCGATGGCCACGAAGATATTGCCGGGGCCGCAGATCTTATCGACTCTCTGAATAGTTTCAGTCCCGAACGCCATAGCGGCAATAGCCTGAGCGCCGCCCAGCTTATAAATGCGGTTGACATTGGCAATGCCGGCGGCCACCAGCGTTATCGCCGGTATCGTGCCGTCTTTCTGCACGGGAGTGGTGATAATAACGTCCTCAACTCCGGCAACCCGCGCCGGAACAGCCGTCATCAATACCGTGGACGGATACGCGGCCGTACCGCCCGGAACGTAGATGCCGACCCTCTGCAGCGGCATAACCTGACGGCCTACACCCTGATGAATGAAGCTAGAACCGATCGTTTTCTTGCAGGCAGCATGAAACTCGCGAATCCGATTAGCCGCTAATTCCAGCTCCGATACCAGTTTGGCATCAACTTTCTTGAACGCAGCGCTGATCTCATCCGGTGTTACCTCAAAGGACTTGAGATCAATGCCATCGAACTCCTTAGTATACCGCCGTACGGCTTCATCGCCGTGAGCATAGACATCGGCAAGGATGGCACGTACCGATGCCTCCGTCGAAGCTTTCCCATCTGCCCCTTCCTGCGATGATAGCTCAAAAATCGGCTTTCTGGTTAAAACCGCTTTTGCATTCTGATATCCATTTACGCGTTTCATGGTTACGTCTTCTCAACTCCGGCGCTGATCGCGGAAATGAACGAATCCATTATCCCGCGCTTTGCCGATGTTTTCAGGCTGTGTTTATTCGCTACCAGACATGCTGTCGATTCCATAATCGTATCGATTATTTTCAATTTATGCGTCGCCAGCGTCTTGCCGGTCTGCGTGTTCTCGATAAGCACATCCGCATCCTCCGGCAGAAACACCTCGCTGGCACCCCAGGTCGGTATCAATTTATACGGGTTCATGTGATTTTCGTTCAAATATCTATCCGCAATATTAATATATTCGGAAGCCACCCGCAATGATTTCATCTTACCGCTCTGCAGTAACCGTCTGATATCGCCGATGGTATCGACAGGCATATCCTCGGTAACGACAACGACGATACGCACCCAGCCGAAACCGAGATCGAGCACTTTGGTGATCGGGCTTGACGGGAAACGATACAGATGATCGAGGTACCAATCTTTGCCGGTCACGGCAAAATCGTAATTCCCGTTGGCAACATGCAGAGGCATATCCTGCGGCCGCGATACTTTCACCTTGATGTCATATCCCGATATCACCGGACGGCGGTCGAGCGTGCCGTTGGTATAGCCTTTTATTACTACACCCGCCTTTTTCAATAGTTCCACAGTGGGAGACCGCTGGTGTCCATCGGGGATAGCCAGGCGTACAGCGCTGCGGCTGTAGCTGCCGGTATACGTATTGGCAATGGGAGCAGACGGCGCCGTCACACCGAGCCATGATTTTTTGGATTTCTTTATGCCTTTGCTGAACCGTTCGATAATGCTGCTGACGTCTTTATCCTGCAGGCTATCGCGGTTGGCAATGAGAAAGGTGCTGGTCTGGAGCATGGGCTGCAATGCTACCAGATTCTGATCCATCAATTCCTTCTCTTCATACGCCTTTAATACGGCGATATCGGCATCTTCGGGCGGATACACTTCAACCGAACCCCATGAGGGAAATACCTGGTATTTCTTCAGGCGCAGATTGAGCGCAGCGGATTCCGCAAGGTTCGGATATTCCGTCACGATGCGGAGGCTATGTTTCTTATTCAGCAATTCCTGCACCGAGGCATAGGGCTGCCATTTGCTCACCGCAAAATACAGGGCACCCCGGTCGTAGCCGAAATCGATCAGCTTGACCATAGAGCTTGCAGGATATTTAACCTGCAGTTCCTCAATCCAGTCCGATCCACAGATGCCGAGGTCATAGTTGCCCACAGCCACCTGCACCGGCACATCCTTCTCATGGAACATCTTGGCCGAGAGCCCAGGATAATTCCATGAGTTCAGACGGTAGATACGCGTTTCCGTAGTATAGTTATCAAAGCTGATACCGACATCGGCAAGCAAACGGGCGGTAGCCGGCAGCAGTTTCCCTTTGGGCAATGCCAGCTTAATTTGCTTTTCGAGCGGCTTTCTTCTTGCGGACAACCGATCCTCCTATCTCATCAATAACCTCACTGATGGATGAAAGAGTAATCGTCTTTTTCTTCATCGTATTAACAACAGAAAAATACGGCTTTTTGCTCTCCACTAGCACAGTGAATTGACAATCCTGCATATCTCCATCGAAATCGATGCCGGCAACATATCCGGCAGCGTGCAGAGATCTCGCAAGCTCAAAGCAGCGTTCCGCCGTTTGATCGGTCATTGCGCCGCTGCGAATCAGCACCCATTTCTCCTTTGTTTCAGAGGGAACAGACATCATCTCCATCAGATAATCCGCATAGAGGGCAAATCCGCATGCGGGCTTATTCTTGCCCCCCATGAGCGGTACCAGCCCATCATACCTGCCGCCGCCACCAATCCTCTTATCCTTCAATAGAAACTGGAAACAGAGTCCGGTGTAATATTCGAATCCCTTGCTCGATGTCATATCGATCTCATAGGGATAGCACATCGCATCGAGTTTGGTGGTCAATGCCAGAAAATCATCGATCTGCGCTTTAAATTCGGCTGATGACCGGGAGAGCGCCCGTGCATTCTGCAGGAAGCCGCTGGTATTTCCCTTCAAATTAAGCAGCAGCGATAGCACGGCAGAGACGGCGGGCTTCTTTTTCCCCGCCATCCTCAATGCATCCCAGTTCCCATCGCGAATTTCGCCGAACAGCCTGCTCTCAGCTTCATCCCCGAGTTTTAACTCTTTAATCAACGATCTCAGTACACCGGCATGAGATAATCTGAGCTTTACCTGTCCGCAGTTCAACCTGATCAGTATCTCATAACCGAGGATCAGCACTTCGAGATCGGATAGCACCGTATTGCCGCCGATAAGCTCAACGCCCAACTGCCAGCGCTCACGATTCTTAGTCCCGGTGTCTTCAAACCCGAAAACACTCGTTATGTAAAACAGTTTAGCAACATCGAGATGAGCCAGGTTTTCATTGAACAGCCGGACAACCGGGATCGTGCCGTCAGGACGCAGCACCACACGCTCTCCGCTCCATCCGTCCCAATCAAGGAACGAATAGACCCTGTTGAGCATGGCGGGAGACAGCGTGCCCGCAGAGGTGAATAAATGCAGATACTCAAGCGATGGTGTTCTCACCTCCTGATATCCCCATTTTAGAGCTGATTCTCTGAACACTGACTCGAGATAACGGAACTGCTCCATGTCCGATGGGAGCAGATCATAAGCACCTTTACATTTCTGTATGATCATAACACACGCCTTTCCGTATTACGCTATTCTACACTAAGTGTATCTCTCGTTCAATTTGAAAAAGGTAAATCAGAAACAATGACAATGGGATGCCTTAATATCAGATTTACTTGCGTCTTTGATTCTTCAATTTTCGGGGAGAAGGTCACCCTCATTCACAGGAAAATTCTAATTATAGATCGACTAAATTATGGGGAGGGGATCACATAATTATGGATTACGGCAGTTGTATATCTTCTGCGCTAATACCCATATAGCTTATCAATGCATTCTCCAAAGGAATAACTAAAGATGTAAGTGCGGAATCAGCATCGTCAAATTCATCGAACACGAGTGATTCAGAGCCAGAATGGACAATTGAACATCGAATTAAATAACACAATATCACTCCATGTCTATATTTAGGGGACGCACCGACATTGGCAATTTTTATATAATTAGATTCGTTAAAATATTTCTTGAGCATCATCGCATATTTGTTACTGCTTAGTGCCAGTTCTTCGACACTACCTACAAAGTCTTCGAAAAAAGAGCACAAATCATGTTTGTCCACAAGATTAATAAATTGATTTACCTCATTTTCGAGTTTTTTCCCCGCTTCTTCTAAAGTTGACTTAGGAGATTTCATAAAATTGCTATTAATTGCATCTAAAATAGAAAAAACATATCCTCTTTCTAGAATTCTATACAGCGATAGAAATCGCCATTTGATTGATAACTCACAGATTGCCAAATTAAATAGCGTTAAGTTTGTTTTGTCATTCTTCACCAATGAGAAAAAGTTATCCTGGATATTAATGACCGTTTTTGACCACCAATCAGCTTTAACAAATTGCCTACACTCAGTTCCACCAGAATGAAATAAACCGTATATGGCATTACGAATTTCCTGAGGTGTTTCGCTATGTTTATTATTTTTCCAAAGAAAGAGAACATAGTTACCTCTTAAATGTTCTTCACCAGATGAAATATCTTTCTCAATCACATTATTATTCAGGTGCCATGCACGGACAATTGCCTTTTCAGCTTCAGTCGAGGGAACACCTTCAGATGTAACTGGAATGTGTATGATATCGGCTGCTTCTTGATCACTAATTACGATCTTATGATAATTCCAATTTTCTATTGTAATTATTGGCGATAGACATTCTAATGTCTCATTACATCCATTTGCCGCTATGGTTTTTAGTTCTTCTTTGCTGGCTTCAGAATGAAAGATATTTAGATAGCCTGGAGGAAGAGAGTTTAATTTATCCTCAAGATTCTGAATTGTACTATCTGGATTGAGCTGTAGGTTATCCAGCACATGTTTGTTGAGTTGGATACTCATGCGTATTTACACTTGCCCCGCAGCAAAATGCCAGCATTCAATCATGTTTTTATTGCCATCTGAGATAAAATGTTCTTGAAACGCTCTAAACACCATATCGCGCGTAGCTTGACCTACATTTACTTTCGCAGCATCTATTCCTTTTCTAATCTCGTCAAATGTTGCTATCCCAAGTGGATCACTATTAGCATCAGATTCCAATTGGTCAAGTAAATTCTTTAGACCTTTTTCCATTCTAGGCTTAAGAACAGTGTTTCTCTCAGAAGCTCCTACGGCTGCTCCAATACCCTGTAAAACCGTCTCATTAGATAAGAATTGAAAGCTGGAATCTGAGTTTGGTAGTTTTGTATCGATCTTTACCAACCATTCCACAAATCTTTTAAACGCATCCTTTTCCTGATTTGGCCTTTCTCCAATAAGTGAAGAACCCAATACATCTATGGCAGATTCAGTAAGCAATTGTTCCATTACAAGATTCCTAAGGTCTAAATTTGGTTGACCTTGAAGCCAAGCTTGAAACATCTGAGAAAGTTTAGCTAATTGGAATTGTCCCCTTTGAGTTCTTCGTTGGGAACTAATTGTTGTGATAATATCTATATCCTCAATAGAACTAAGCTCCTCATTCAGCTTCATACTTAAAATCTCTACTTGATGTTTTATTGACATTGGTTTTTGTCCAGCATTGAGAAGGAGCATTCTATAAGCCAATGCGCCGAAAGGTATGTTTAGCCATATTTCCACTCTTAGTTTACCTAAGAGAAAATCACGTTGTGCAGATTCGTCGAGT
The DNA here is from genome assembly GCA_002421445.1 of Dehalococcoidia bacterium UBA5629. Taxonomy (GTDB): domain Bacteria; phylum Chloroflexota; class Dehalococcoidia; order GIF9; family UBA5629; genus UBA5629. The sequence goes on from DIKB01000116.1 coordinate 6,435, forward strand.
TCTATTAATGTTTGTTTTATGGCATTCGTTCTTTGAAGCCCATCAATTATGTACATGTTAGCAGTGTCTATGCTTTCTAACGGGCCAGTTAGTTGCGCTAGCAATTCTTTTTCAATCTCATTCTCAGATAAAGGTTCAAACTGCTCACTAATCCTTGAAGGCAAGTCAAGATTTTTAACTGCTAACACAATCGGAGGTAATATACAACCTCTTTTTAAATCTGCTCTTAATGTGGCATATGCCTTGCTACCTTTTATAACTCCCCTTTGTATTTCCAGGTTTCGTTCTGCCCCTGTGACTGCATGTAGATACCATGTATAATCGCAATGTGCACTTACACAGTAGGCTTTAAGTCTATTATCATAGTCTAAACAAAGTAGTTGTAACATAATCTCCGCTAATCCTTAACCATTTTATTTAAGACAAGTATAATATACTACCAAATCAAACGCCATGCTATGTAAAGCTCAATGTTTTAAGCCAAATTAATTATTATTCTACGATAGCTTATCGAATACATCAATACAAATTAGTAATTTTTTTAATCCAATTTCTCATGTTGCGTTGACATTAACCGCCTGACAGGGATGGATAATTCTAGCAAACAGTAACATCTAGGCTTAGGTTCCTCGTCATTACGCAGCAGGTCTAGAGTCGCCGAATCTCTTTCGAGCTGATTGGAACAGCTACTATCTTCTCTATTCGCACTCAAGGAAACGTGCGCACGTCGCTTCACGTCTATTCCACCCCCGTCATCAGCACAAACGCACACCTGACGACTGTCGGCGTGCCATGTGGGGAGACGTGGTCACGCGCTTTTGATGTAGTGATGGGCCGACTGATTGCTCCAAGAAGCCACATATTCCCTAAGTCTTTTCTAATCCAAGAAT
>DIKB01000121.1:0-1600 GCA_002421445.1 Dehalococcoidia bacterium UBA5629
TTGAGCGATACGGTCTCGGCATACTAAAAGGGATGGCGCTGACGTTTAAACACCTGTTCAGGCCTCCGATCACGGTACAGTATCCGGAGGAGAAGCTGGTGACATCGCAGCGCATCAGGGGAGTAGGACTGGTCTGGTTCCCCGATAACTGCCGGGCTTGCGCCTTATGCTCGCAGGCCTGCCCTCACGGCAATATCGAGCTTGTTACTCACAAGGAAGAGAAGAAACGGGCTGTCGATACACTTGAGGTCGATGAAGGACGCTGCATGTTCTGCGGCCTCTGTGTTGAAGCCTGTCCGTTCAATGCTCTTGCCATGGGAACGGCATACGAGAAGGCGGAGTATAGCCGTGGTAAATTTATGTTGAACAAAGAGCAACTAACCGTAAGCGAGACAAGGCAACCGAGTGGTTACCTCAAACCGGAGTTTGCAGCCAGGCTGCCCAGGCAAACCCTGCTGGTTTACTGGGATAAACTGAGATCGGAGGGCGGTCAAAAGCTGGAGATGCTGCCGCTATCGAAGAAGCGAGGTCGCGGTGTTTGATATTGTTTTCTGGATTCTGGCTATAATTGCAATAGCTGCAGCGCTGGCAGTTATCCTGTTGAAAGATGTATTTCGCGCTGCTCTGGCGTTGATTTTACTGTTTCTGGTTGTCGCCGGCATTTATTTGATTCTGAGCGCCGATTTTCTGGCCGTCGTCCAGATACTCGTCTATGTAGGCGCCATCTCTATATTAATTATCGTGGGTGTCATGCTCACCCATGATGTTGCGCACGGCAACCCTCCGGGAAAGCTGCGACTGCCTGCCCTGATCGTCAGCGTTCTGCTTCTCGGTGCGCTGGTGCTGACCATGACGTCAACGCCGTGGCTGATCAGCAAATTACCGCCGCAGGAGCCGACGACCGCGTTTATCGGCGAGCGGTTATTCGGACCGGGCGGGTTTCTGCTGCCGGTCGAGATGTCGGCTGTGTTGCTATTAACTGCGATACTCGGAGCTATCGTGATCATGAGGGAGAAATAAGGCTATGACAGTCGGCTTGGAACATTTTCTGATCCTGTCCGCCGTATTGTTCTGCATCGGCCTCTACGGCGTGCTGACACGGCGTAACGTGGTGATCATTCTGATGTGCATTGAGATTATGCTCAACGCAGTCAATATTTCCCTCGTCGCCTTTTCACGATATGTAACGCCGGCTGTTCTGCAGGGACAGATGTTTGTTATCTTCGTGATAACGGTAGCTGCAGCTGAAGTTGCAGTGGGCATTGCCATGATCATCGCGATCTATCGTAAACGGCAATCGATCAATGCCGATACGTTCGATTTATTGAAATGGTGAGAGATTGAATTATGTGGGTCGAAGTTAAACGTGAACCAGATATAGCCGCTGCGCAGAAATGGAAGGACACATTCGAGAGAGCCAGTGTGCCCGCGCGTATTCTGCCCGCTGCTGAACGAATCGACGCGACAGATGTATCCGAATACCGCGTACTTGTCTCTGCGGAGAGGGTACACGTTGTCAATGAGATATTGAGGAAAATGTTGTGATGCCGAGTCAGATACCCTGGATAATTCTTGGATTACCGTTTGCATCGCTGATCAT
>DIKB01000121.1:1636-4028 GCA_002421445.1 Dehalococcoidia bacterium UBA5629
CGCCATCGGGATTGCCTGCGTACTCTCATTCTGGGTACTGGCCTCCGTCATAGCTGCTCCCAATCATCAGATTGCGACAGCCCCGATCCAGTGGATGCTGGTTGATAAACTCACCCTGAACGTCGGCATCATCGTCAATTCACTGACGGCTATCATGCTCGTCGTCGTCAGCTTCGTCAGCCTGATGGTGCAGATATATTCACAGGGATATATGCACGGCGACACGGGATACAACCGCTACTATGCCTTCATGTCGCTGTTCACCGGCTGCATGCTCGGTCTGGTAATGGCCGATAATCTGGTCTTCATGTATTTGTTCTGGGAGGGTGTCGGGCTGGGATCGTATCTGCTCATCGGTTTCTGGTTCCACAAGCCGTCCGCAGCTGATGCCGCCAAGAAGGCATTTATCGTGACCAGACTGGGCGATTTCGGTTTTCTGGCAGCGATTCTGCTGCTGTTTGCCAATACCGGCACGTTCGATATCAGGGAACTACATTCATTAGCCATCAGCGGCGCTCTTACCGGCACCGTCCTGACATGGGCGGCCATCGGCATCTTTGCCGGCGCCGCCGGGAAATCAGCGCAGTTTCCTCTCCACACATGGCTGCCTGACGCGATGGAAGGCCCGACACCGGTCAGCGCATTGATTCATGCGGCCACCATGGTGGCCGCGGGTGTATTTCTGGTAGCCCGGCTTTACCCGCTTTATGAGCACTCTCCCGCCGCCCTGACCACTGTTGCCGTCATCGGCGGATTCACCGCGATCTTTGCCGCCAGCATGGGACTGGTGATGAACGATATTAAACGCGTGCTCGCCTATTCCACCATAAGCCAGCTCGGCTACATGATGCTCGGCCTCGGCACCGGCGGCGTTGCCGTCGGTATGTTCCACCTGTTCAATCATGCTTTCTTCAAAGCATTACTATTCTTGGGCGCGGGCAGCGTCAATCACGCTACGGGCACATTCGATATGCGTCTGATGGGCGGCCTGCGCAAAGCGATGCCGTGGACATACGCAACATTCGTTATCGCATCGTTAAGCATTGCCGGCATCTGGCCGCTCTCCGGATTCTGGAGCAAGGATGAGATCATAGTATCTTCTCTTAATCAACCGGTGCTCTTCATACTCGCCATCGTCACCGTATTTATGACGGCGTTCTATATGTTCAGAGCGGTATTTATGACCTTCCACGGCGATTATAAAGGCGGTGCGCCGTCCGAACACCATGCCGATAGTCACAGTTCACCTGGCCCGCATGAATCGGGCAAAGTGATGGTCATCCCTCTGGTCATCCTTGCCATTCCGTCCGTCATCTCCGGCTGGTTGAACGTGACCGGAGGGTTCAATGCTTTCATGGGCGAAGGAGAAACGACAGGATTTATCCAAGGCTTTTTCGGCATCTTCACCCACCCGCTTCCCGTGATCTCCCTGGTGGTTGCACTGCTGGGCATTCTGCTGGCATACGCCATGTACTACAGAAAATGGGTCTCAGCCGAATCAGTCGGCAAAATATTCAGGCCGTTTTACGTTTTATTCTCCGGAAAATACTGGATGGACGAGTTGTATGAGAACGTGATCGTTAAGAATGTACTCTTCCGTAGATTGTTCGAATGGTTTAATATCTTCGATTCCCGTGTGATCGATGGTGCAGTCAATGCCGCGGCCAACGGAACTGCCGCCGCCGGAAATGCGTTGCGGAAGGTGCAGACCGGGCAGGTGCAGCTTTACGCTCTATCCATCGGTCTCGGTATTCTGGCGATTCTGATTTGTATATATATCTTTTGATGAGGTTTATAGATAAGTGAGTTTTCCGTATTTGACGCTGATCCTTCTCCTCCCCATCATCGGGGTGATCGTGATTGCCCTGCTGCCGGGGAAGCAGCTAAAAGGGATCAAATACACGTCGCTTGTTTTCACGCTGGCGGCATTCGCTGTCTCGCTGCTGGTATTTACATCATTTGATCGTTCCTCCGTAGCCATCGGCCATATTCAATTTGAAGAGAAGGTCTCCTGGATTCCTGCCATAAATTCCTACTATCATCTGGGCGTCGATGGGATCAGCCTGCCCATGATGATCCTGATGACATTCCTTGGAGTCCTCTCCGTCCTGGCATCATGGAAAATCGATCTGCGCCCGAAAGAATACTTCATCTGGCTTCTGGTTCTGGAGACGAGCATTCTCGGCGTTTTCTGCTCGCTCGATCTCATCCTGTTCTTCCTGTTCTGGGAGATGGAGCTTATCCCGATGTATTTCCTCATATCGATATGGGGAAGCGGCAGGAAGGAATATTCCTCGATCAAATATGTCATCTACACATTGATCGGCAGCTCCTTTATGCTCGCCGGCTTTCTTATGCTCTATTTCTCCTCCGGCAGCCTCGATATGATGGA
>DIKB01000121.1:4171-4354 GCA_002421445.1 Dehalococcoidia bacterium UBA5629
TACGGCATGATCCGTCTCTGCGTCAGCATCCTTCCCGAGGCTGCGTTGCAATACGCGCCAATACTGATCGCTCTTGCAGTGATCGGTGTGCTCTACGGAGCTGCAGTGACATTGAGACAAACCGATCTCAAGAGGTTGATCGCTTACAGCAGCATCAGCCACATGGGATATGTACTTCTCGGC
>DIKB01000121.1:4441-9124 GCA_002421445.1 Dehalococcoidia bacterium UBA5629
AATCTCAAAACGCTGGGCGGCCTGGCACGGCAGATGCCGGTTATCACCGTTATCTTCAGCATTGCCGGGCTGGCGTCGCTGGGTTTGCCGGGCACGAGCGGCTTTATCGCCGAGTTCATCACCTTTATCGGCTGCTTCTCCAGCACAGCCGTCGCCGGTATTCAGATATACACGATACTCGGCGTCTTCGGCGTCGTACTCACTGCCGGCTACATCCTGTATATGCTGCAGAAGGTGTTTTACGGTCCGCCTCAGGATAAATTCAACGGCCTTACCGATGCCAACATAGTCGATAAAATATGCATCTTTGCTTTCACCGGCGTCATCCTGCTCATCGGCCTCTATCCGGCCTTGCTGACGCAAATCATCGAGATGGGGATTGTTCCGGTAGCAAAGATGATAGGACTATAGAGAATGAAACGGATGTTAATGATAGCGGGGACAGTCTAAATTATGATCAGCGACGAATTGCATTTTCTTGCGCCTGAGCTGAGCCTGCTCGGTTTTGCTCTGCTGCTTATTATCCTTGACCTCGTGGTCAAACAGAAAAAGATTCTGGCCGGCGTAACCATCGGTGGCCTGATTGTCTCGATTGGTTTTACCGTTCCGCTGCTATCGGCCCCGACTATCGATATCTTCTACGCGATGATCGCTGTTGACAGCTATGCCACCATATTCAAGTTTCTCATCCTCGGTGCTACGCTGTTTATCGTTCTCGCTTCTCAGGATTATGTAAACAAATTCCAGCGATACCAGGGAGAATATTATGCGCTGCTGCTCATTGCTGCGCTCGGTTTGATATTGCTGACTGAGACTGTCGATTTCATCGCCATATTCGTTGCGCTGGAGATGAGCAGCATAGCGCTGTATGTATTGACCGGATTCTTAAAGGACGATAAATCTTCCGAGGCCGGGCTTAAGTACCTGCTGCTCGGCGCTGTGGCATCTGCGGTACTGCTCTACGGCATGGCGCTGGTATTCGGCGTCACCGGCAAAACCTGCCTGCCCTGCGTCAGAAGCATGATCGAAGCCATGTCGTTCGTCGCTAATTCTATGCCGAATCCCGCATTGATCCTCGGCATGGTTCTGATCATCACCGGTTTCGGCTTCAAGATCGCTTCCTTCCCCTTCCAGATGTGGGTCCCCGATGTGTATGAGGGCGCACCGACGCCGATCACAGCCTATTTATCCGTTGCCGGTAAAGCAGCGGGATTCGCCGTGATGCTGAGAGTATTACTGATGACCTTCGGCATGCAGTCATGGCTCAGTATGGAGTGGGGCATAATCATCGCTGTATTGAGCGCTATAACTATGACAATCGGCAACGTTGTGGCTATACCCCAGACAAATATCAAACGAATGCTCGGGTACTCCAGCATAGCGCAGGCCGGCTATCTGATGGTCGGCATCGCGACGGCTGGTCTTGCGTTCAATGCCGATACTCTCGGACAGAGCGGACTCATCTTCTTCCTGATGAGCTATATCCTGACCAACCTCGGCGCTTTCATCGCGATCATTGCAATCTCCAACAAGACTGAGAGCGATGCGATCTCTGATTACGCCGGTATGATCAAACGGGCACCGATACTGACGATTGCGCTCAGCCTGTGTCTTATTTCCCTGATCGGCCTGCCGCCGACTGCCGGACTCATCGCCAAAATCTACATCTTCAGCGGTGCGGTACAGCACAACTTGCTCTGGCTCGTTGTCATCGCCGTGATCAACAGCTGTATCTCGGCATACTACTACATGCGGGTGGTCAAGGTGATGTGGCTGGGAACACCATCGTCACAGGACAAAGTGCCCTCCTCATTTGCGCTCAAGTTCGCCCTCGCCCTCTGCTGCCTTGGCGTGCTTCTACTCGGCATCCTCCCCGGCGGCTTCATCGGCATAGCCGAAGCGGCTGTCAAGATGTTTGGGCTGTAGATTGCTACATATGTCATGGACAAGTCGAAGTTAAAGGTGAAGTTTGAGGCATTGATTCCATACCTTGATGAGCGAATGAGAAGAATGGTTGCGGCATCAGAAACCCTGGGTGAAGGATATGGAGCAATATCCGAAGTGAGTAGAGTGACAGGTGTATCACGAAGGGCCATATCACTGGGTCTTGAGGAACTCAAAAAACCTGTGTTGGGACTTGAGAAAAGGGGACGCATCCGTAGAGAAGGTGGGGGACGAAAACGGACTGTGGATAGTGACCCCGCTCTCAGGACAGACCTGGAACAGTTAATCGAGCCGGTAACACGGGGAGACCCTGAATCGCCTTTGTTGTGGACTTGTAAAAGCCTGCGGAAGCTTTCGGAAGAGCTAAGAGGCGAGGGACACAAAATCAACCATCAAACAGTTGCCGAGTTGTTGCATGAGATGGGATATAGCCTTCAAGCTAACAAGAAGACAATCGAAGGAACCGCTTCTCCGTACCGGAATGAGCAGTTCGAACATATCTATCATAAAACGAAAGAGTTTCATGGCAAGGGTCAACCAGTCATTTCAGTAGATGCGAAAAAGAAGGAATTGGTGGGAAACTTTAAGAATAGCGGAAGGGAGTGGCGACCGAAAGGTGTGCCAGAACGAGTAAACGTTCATGATTTTGAAAACAAGGAATTAGGTCAAGCTATTCCTTACGGCATCTATGATTTGATGAAAAACGAGTGTTGGGTCAGTATCGGCATAGACCATGACACTGCGACATTTGCCGTCGCCAGTATTCGGGGATGGTGGGAGACTATGGGACAAAAGAGGTATCCCGACGCAAGGAATCTCATGATTACGGCAGACAGCGGAGGCAGCAACGGTTATCGGAGGCGTTTGTGGAAATTGGAACTTCAGAGATTCGCCGATGCTTCGGGTCTTACCGTCCATGTCAACCATCTTCCGCCGGGAACCAGCAAATGGAACAAAATCGAACATAGATTGTTCTCATTCATCAGTCAGAATTGGCGAGGCAAACCACTTGTCAGTCATGAGGTAATAGTGAACCTCATAGCCTCAACCCGTACTACCAAGGGGCTAAAGGTGCACTGTCAGTTGGACAAGAACCAGTATGCAAAGGGGTTGAAGGTATCAGACGAAGAAATGAAATCCCTGAATATTGAGTATTGCAACTTTCGAGGGGAATGGAACTATACTATTCGTCCCCGGATAGCTGATATATTTATTAATTGACAGTGACTAAGTGACCAAGTCTGAAGATAATAATCGCATATCAGTTGGATTGGTAACTTTATCAGCTCTATTAAGCGCGTCTATAGGTTGCTTAAATACATGCAGATCGCACCGCAAGCCCCTACATTTAGCGATTCTGCTTTTCCCTGTATTATAGGAATCCTCAGGATGTGATCGGATGCTGTCAGCAATGTTCTCGATAGACCGGATGCCTCATTCCCCAGTGCCAGCAACAGCTTATCTTTGTGCTGCAGAACCGAAGTATCTTCTATGCCATCGATATCCGCGGCTACAAAGACGTATCCGCTGAGTTTCAGTGCCTCTATAAGCTCCAGATAACGGGAAGTTCTTCTGATCCACAAAGATAGCACCGTGCCGGCAGTTGATTGGACGCACTTTGGAGACAGATGGTCTGCGCATTTTTCTGTCAGGATAACCCCGGAAAAACCAAAGGCTACAGCAGAACGTATGAGAGTGCCCACATTCCCGGGATCCTGAATATCTTCAAGTAACAGGATTTTATTGCCGATCTTGTCAGGCAGATGGTCAGAATACGAATCCATGGGCAGACGGACGACGGCAACGGTTTCTTGAGGTGTCTTTGTAGAGCAGATAGAGTGTAACTGGCTTTCAGTAACCAGGCGCTGCGCATATTTACCGTAAAAAGAAGGTAGCTGTTTAATGGATACAATTTCTAACAATTCATTCGGGCTGCTGCTGATTATCTGTGTGATAGCCCGGGTCCCCTCTACGAGGAATGCTTTAGCTGCAAGCCGCCCATTTTTTGTGGCCAGATCCTTGTACCATTTGATTGGCTTTAGCTGATTGGTTTCATCATATGGCATACTTAAATAGTATCAGCCATCGAAACTGTGGGTCAAACGGTTAAATTACAGCCATTATCTGGTCTAGATAGTGCCAGTGTGTCGATCAAGAGGTACGTGGGAATACTTTTGAAGTAATCGGGAAATGACCCTGCACCCCTCCAAAAAAAATAAACTGATTGATGAGCATAACTTTTGCTGCTATAGTAAGAACTGGATAGAGTAACTATTAACTGAGAGATTTATGCGCTTCTTGGATTTGGATTTAGATTTCTTCTTGAATGACAACGCTTACTGCAGCGAAGGTGTTAGTGGAAGGCTAAGTTCAAAGTATAAGCCATGGAGTGTCTCTCAGGTACGGCACTTTCTTGAGGATAGATGTGGACTCTCATCGGATGCCCCGGTACAGGGGCGCACGATGGAAAGTCATGATAGAGTATTAGACTTCTGGCGAACTCTTATTGAATCTGGTAGTCTCGGGGTACCATTCGAAGTGATACACATAGATGCTCACCCCGACCTGTGGGTAGGGGGCGGGTTGTATCTGATGTCAGAGGTGCTGCATGTTGATTCCGAACTTGTGCTTGCGATGCTTAATAGAAAACAAGTTCATTCTGGTAACTACTTGACTTTTGCCATTGCGTGGGGATGGATAGCATCTCTTGTATGGGTTCCTCTCCGCAAGCACTTGAAA
>DIKB01000084.1:0-24735 GCA_002421445.1 Dehalococcoidia bacterium UBA5629
AAGATTGCAGCACGGCAACAGTATCTACCTGCTCCGATTGCGGCAAAAATGGTTATGTCTGGGGCGTCAGCTCCTGCTTCGCCAACAAAAGCTGGGCTGCCGATGATATCAGCACGAAACCGAGATTGGATAACAGTCATCCCAATCATCGCGGCTGTGCCGCATGCGTCGCTACGGTCTCAGGTAAGGGCGAGCCCTGTGGCAGCCTTTCCTGCGCCAATGGCCCGTGCGCTGCCTGTTCCGGTGGTGACTGGGGCGTCAGCGGCTGTGCTCATCCGCAGTGCGTCGGTGATAGCTGGTGCTTCACTGATAACCTGGCAACTGCTAAGGGCGCCAACTGTGCATGCGTTGCAAAGAAATAAACTGATCTCTTAAACTCAGTTTAACCTAGACAGTAAAGGCCGCAGCAAAATTGCTGCGGCCTTTTTGTTTTCAGCGTAAAAACAGCTTCACCGGCTTAAATCGAATCCCGACCATGCGCACCGCTTTATGTTACGAGAAGTCTATTAGCGGTAGTACCGTCCATCATCCCGGTGGTAAGGATAATAATAGTCAGTCTCTTTTGGCTTGCGTTGAGAAGATGCCAGCGCAACAATAAGTAAGAGAAGAACGAATAATAGAAAAGCACCGGCGATAGCATAAAACCACGCCGTGATAAAATCCACCTCGATCCTGTACGGCCAGACCTTCCAATCGCTGGCAGTGCCGTCAGTACTAACAGCTTTCACTCTCCAGTAATATGTCCCGGTCTCCAGATTAAAAGCAGCACTCGTGCCGGTGATACCCGAAGCAACAAGAGCCGGTTTCGCTATAAAATTAGGATCCGATGAAACCTCAACAGTCGAAGTGAGATTGCTCAGTCCTGACGTCTCCTGCCAGGTAAATGTGTATGCCTTGCTGCCAAACTGACCTAGCTCCTGTCCCTTTGCTGAAATGGGATATGGGCGCGGCGCAATTTTGGCAGGAGCTGCCGGTGGCGTCACAGGAGGAGTGATAACCGCTGGCGTTGTAGGCGGAGGATTTTGAACAGGAGGAGTCGCAGGTTCCGGATTAGGAACGCTGGACCCTGTCGGGCTTGTCACAATAAAACGAGCCGCAGATTCATCGCTGAAACGTGAACTGACAGCGCCGATAGTATATTCACCGGGATCAGTGCCTGCTGGGATAGTAAAAGGGGTACTGAAACTGCCAACCGAGTTCGTGCTGTAACTTACATCAGTTGAACTGTTGTTAAAGACAATTCTACCGGAATCGCTGGACGGGAACCCTGATCCCATAAGCGTCACCACTGCTCCCGGCGCCGCCTGCAGCGGAATAACTGTGATACCCGCCTTTACCAAAAACGAGGTATCGAACGTCTGTCCCGCAGAAACACGGAGAAACCTGACATAGTGATAGCTGTTTTTGGACTCAGGAATCGTGAATGCTACAGTCAGACTGTGGCTTCCCGCTGGCACAGAACCCTCTGCCAGCGTTAGCATCTGACCGGCAGTGAACGATCCATTATCGCTCCATATAACCCGGTAATCGCCGTCAACATAATCCGTACCACCGTTGATGAACAGGGTGGTATACGTGCCGACTTTGCCCGCAGTTGGCGTCAAACTGACACCACAACCAGCGGCTGATCAGCCTCCTGCCAATACCGGCGATGGAACCAGCATTGAAGCCATCACTAACGACAAAATTAAAGCTATAGTATTACATACTCTCACACTATAGTTTTATAGGACAATGGCTTGCTTTGTCAAATCTGGCCTTGTGTTACAGCTTCTGCAGAGGGGCAAGGCTGAGAAGAAGACGCTTGGTTCCAGCGCCGGTAAAATTAATAGAAATTTCCTGATCGCCCCCGGCACGAGGAACACAATTTACTACCACGCCATCGCCAAAAGTGGCATGGCGGACAATGTCCCCCGGTGCCAGACTGATGGTCACCACGGGTTTTGACGGGAGAGAAGGCTGAGCCAATTTTCCGTATAATGAGGCCACCGGCGTGAAGTCGTCATCACGGTATTCCCGGTACTCAATCCGCTTTCCCTGTTCACGCAGTGTGATTAGCTCGCGAGGGATATCATCGAGGAAACGTGAAGGCGGATTTGCCCCGCTATTGCCAAACAGATTGCGGCGGAAAGCACGCACCAAATACACATGTTTCCTGGCCCTGGTAACGCCGACGTAACACAGACGGCGCTCCTCCTCAATCTCTGCAGGATCAATCATCGCGCGCTGGTATGGAAGCAACCCCTCCTCCATACCCACAATAAACACTACAGGAAATTCAAGCCCTTTAGCCTGATGCAGCGTGGTCAAAACCGGAGCTTCGGTTTTCTCATCCATCTGATCGACATCGGAGATCAGGCTTATCTTCTCGAGAAACTGAGACAAACCCTCTTCGGGACGAAGCGTATCATATTCTGCAGCCACTGTACGAAGTTCCATAATATTTTCGTAGCGCTCTTCGCCGAGGTCCTCATTGAGAATATACTCGCGGTATCCCGAACGTGACACGATCTCTGCAATAAGGGTGCTTGGTGATATCTCGCAGCTCTTTGCGATCAGATTATTAATTATCGTATAGAATGCCGTCAGAGCAACAGTGGCACGTGGTGCAATGTCCGGTCCATTTTTTTCCGCAACCGCTTTCAGCACAGTGAACAGGGGAATGTTCCGGGCGGTTGCCCAGGCAGAGAGATCGGTAACGGTGCGAACCCCGATATTTCTTGCCGGGATATTAATGATACGCATCAAGCTTACATTGTCGTTCGGATTGTGGACGAGGCGCAGATAGGAAATGATATCCTTGATCTCACGTCTCTGGTAAAATCTGGTGCCGCCTACCAGACGGTACGGCACACCGTAACGCATGAATGCTTCCTCCAGTACGCGGGACTGAGCATTAATGCGATACATAACCGCACACCCGCCCATCGGTATCGCCTCTTCTCTGGACAATCGATCAATCTCACTGAGAACAAACTGCGCCTCTTCCGCTTCATCGTAACATTCAACAAGAGTAACCGGAGCACCCTCCTCATTCGTCGTCCAGAGTTTCTTTTCCTTACGCTGCTTGTTGGCGTGGATTATGCTTGAGGCTACATCGAGAATGACTCTGGTAGATCGATAATTCTGTTCGAGCATAACCACTTTCGCGTTAGCAAAGTCTTTTTCAAAGCTCAAAATATTGCGGATATCGGCAAAGCGCCATGAATAGATAGACTGATCGGGATCACCAACGACACAGATATTGCGGTATTTTCCAGCAAGCTGTTTTACCAGCGTATACTGGGTAACATTGGTATCCTGAAACTCATCAACCATGACATGGACATACCGGGACTGGTACTTCGTCAGAACTTCGTGATGCTCCTTAAACAGGAGCACCACGCGCATCAGCAGGTCGTCAAAATCGAGCGCATGACTCTGATGTAACAGATTCTGATACCGCTCATAGACGCGCCCGGTAATCTCATCGAAATAGCTCCGTGCCTGACTCTCATACTCTTTCGGAGTCAGAAGCTGGCTTTTCGCAGCTTTAATAGCAGATTGAACTGACTTTGGAACGTATTCCTTGGGGTCAAGATCGAGATCCTGCAGACATTGTTTAACGAGGCTTAACTGATCATCCTCATCATAGATCACGAAGTTGGCGTTAAGACCTATGGTCTGGCCGTCCTGACGCAGAATGCGGGCGCAGATAGCATGAAAGGTACCCATCGTTAACGCTTCAGCCACCTTCTCTCCAATGAGGGCATCGAGCCTTTCCTTCATCTCCCTCGCTGCTTTATTGGTAAAGGTGACAGCCAGAATATTGCGAGGGCTGATGCCACATGTTTTGATCAAATAAGCAACACGGTGTGTGATAACTTTAGTTTTACCGCTACCGGGACCGGCAATAATGAGAAGAGGCCCTTTGACAGTTTCAACGGCTTCACGCTGCGCAGGATTAAGACCAGCGAGAATATCCATTTATTGCGTAACCTGATCCTGAGGCCACTGCATCTCAACCTGCTCGGTTTTCACACCTGTAAAAGAGATGCCTTCGGCACTCGTTACGACTGTAGCACCCGAAGGCAGCAGTTTGATTGTCGTTTTTCCATTGGCCTGACTTATCCTCACCTGATTTGCAGATACTTTGAGGACAACGTTTACTTTGGATGAGGGTAACCCTGTCACCGGTTTTCCTTCCATAGACACGGAACCCATACTGACATTTTCAAGATACACTGTGGCCCCACCTCTGGCTGCATCACAACCGAAAGCAGCAACCAGACCGATGAGAATTGAGAACATAAGTATAAATCGAAATAACACCAGTTTCATCATTGTGCTTTATTCCTCCTGATAATAATCTCTTCAGCATCGCAGGCTGCATAGAGGGGCAACCACACGTATGAGACTGTCTAAATTATAGCATTGTGCTTTGCGTCCATCAAAGAAAGACAAATTCAGCGAATGGTTCTTTTAAGAAATGAAGTGAGTAAAGCAAACATGCACTATTTGATTGGCTACATGTTGATTGGCTACAGCTTGTTTTCTTAGTTAACCTGTTCTAAAATATGAAGTTATCATTTACAGAGATGTAGCTTTGAAAGGTGTTTTCCTGTCAATATTTCCGCGTTGACAAGGATGCCATTGTACTATCATAAACGGGGGACGTTGAATGCCAGATCAACAGGAAGAATTAGCTCGACTTCAACGGCAGATGACTAAACAAGCAATTGACCTTGCCATGCAGAATCGATGGAAAGAGGCAATTGCTATTAATCAGAATGTTATTGAGAGCCTGCCAACAGATATCGATGCCTATAACCGGCTGGGCAAAGCCTATATGGAGCTGGGTGAACTTAGTAAAGCTAAAGAGGCTTACCACAAAGCATTAGAACTCGCTCCAAATAATCCGATTGCCCAGAAAAACCTGGATCGGATCGCCAAGCTACGCAAAGCGCGAGTCGCTTCCACCAATGAACGGAGCAAAGTTTCTCCCGATCTGTTTATCGCAGAAGTAAGGAAGGCTGGCGTTGTAGGGCTGGTCAATGTAGCTGCCGCTACTGTGCTGGCAAAGATGGCTGCAAGAGATCAAGTGTATCTGAAGATATCAGGGACCCAACTCTCAGTGGAAAACGCCGCTGGAGAATACCTGGGGCAGGTTGAATTGCCGCACGGTTTCAGGCTGGCGAAGTTGATGGAGGGGGGCAATGAATATACGGCTGCCATTGTCAGCGTGGATGATAATAGCGTCAAAGTCATCATCCGTGAAACGTTCCAGCATCCGGATCAAGTGGGGCGCACATCCTTCCCGCCGAAGGCTCCCGCGGAAGGCTTTCATGCCCATGTAAGAGATTCGCTGCTCCGCAGCGACAGTGAAGAGGAATACATGGATGATATGGAGGAAATTGAGGAGGGTGGCGCTGATGACGGCGAGATAGTACCCGAAGGATTCAGCATTTATGAGGAGGGTGTGGCTGGAGACGCTGAGCCGCTGCACGAAGACCTGCTCGAAGAATCATAATCGTATTTAAGGAAAAGCAAGTGATAGAAGTAGGATTGATCAAACCAATAAGTATCGAAGAGGAGATGAAACGCTCCTATCTCGATTATGCCATGAGCGTTATCGTGTCGCGCGCTCTTCCTGACGCCCGCGATGGCCTTAAGCCAGTTCACCGCCGCATTCTATTTGGTATGGACGGATTGAACCTCCGCCATGATACGCCATACAAAAAGAGCGCCCGTATCGTCGGTGAGGTAATGGGTAAATACCATCCCCACGGCGATTCTGCCATTTACGACTCCATGGTGCGTATGGCACAGGACTTCTCCATGCGTTACTGTCTTGTTGACGGCCAGGGTAACTTCGGCAGCATGGACGATGATCCCCCCGCAGCAATGCGGTATACGGAAGCCCGTCTTACTAAGATCGCGCAGGAAATGCTGCTTGATATTGACAAGGACACAGTAGACTTCGTCCCTAACTTCGACGAAAGCTTGAAAGAACCATCAGTATTGCCCGCACGAATGCCTAATCTCCTGGCAAACGGTTCTTCAGGCATTGCAGTTGGTATGGCTACCAATATTCCTCCCCATAATCTCACTGAACTCTGCGATGCTATCAACTATTTAATCGATCACCCTGAAGCCGACGCTGAAGAGTTGATGCGCTTCGTTAAAGGACCTGATTTTCCAACCGCGGGCGTTATCTGGGGATATCAGGGTATCAGGGATGCCTACACGACAGGCCGAGGCAAGATCATTGTCCGCGCAAAGGTAGGCGAAGAAACCCTGAAGAGCGGACGTGTTCAGATTGTCGTTACGGAACTTCCGTACTTGACAAACAAAGCAGCGCTCGTAGAGAAAATCGCTGAGTTGGCTAAAAGCAAAAAGATTGAAGGCATCTCCGAGATCCGTGATGAGTCAGACAGACATGGCATGCGAATTGTCATCGAGCTTAAGAAAGATGCACAGCCGAAGAAAGTAATCAATAACCTGTATAAATACACCGTCATGCAATCGGCGTTTTTCATCAATATGCTGGCTCTGGTTGATGGTCAGCCAAGGACATTAACGCTAAAAGAGGCATTGACCAGCTACGTCAATTTCCGCAATGAAATCATTACACGACGCACGAAATTTGATCTCCAGAAAGCGAAGGATAGAGCGCATATCCTGGAAGGATTCAAGATCGCCCTTGATAATCTGGATGTGGTCATCTCCACAATCAGAAAATCGGACACTGCAGAAATAGCCCGCACCAACCTCATGAACTCATTCGGACTGTCACAGATACAGGCGCAGGCAATCCTCGATATGCAATTACGCCGGCTGGCTAACCTTGAGCGCCAGAAAATCCTTGATGAATACGCTGAAGTGCTCAAGAATATTGCCTATCTGGAAGACCTGTTGGCAAACCCAAAAAAGATACTATCCCTCATCCAGCAAGATATTGCCGACCTCAAACAGAAATACGGGGATGATCGCCGCACTGAAATTCACGAAGAGGAAATTGGAGAATTCAGCGAGTCGGATCTCATCCCGCATCAAGAGGTGGTAATCACCCTGAGCGAACAGGGCTACGTCAAACGAATACCTTCAGAAACGTATAAAAGACAGAAGCGCGGCGGGCGTGGTATCACCGGCATGACACCGCACGAAACAGATATGATGCGGCATGTGCTGGTAGCGGACACGCATGATTATATATTGTTGTTTACCAATCGCGGCAAGGTCTATCGGTTGCGCTGCTACGATATTCCGGCGGAATCGCGACAGGCAAAAGGCACTGCTGTAATAAATCTGGTACCTGTAGAACCGAAAGAACGTGTTACGGCATTGCTGCTGGCAAGAAAACCGGAGCCCGGTCTATTTATGATCATGGCAACATCTGCCGGCATCGTAAAAAAGACAAGCCTCGATCAATTTGCCAATGTCAGAAGCAACGGCCTGATTGCTATGAAGCTGCGGGATCGGGAGGAATTGATTTCAGCCGATGTGCTGAAAGATGATGACAAGATTGTTCTTGTCACAAAGGATGGACAATCAATAAAATTCGCAGTGCAGGTACTACGCACAGCATCGAGGACAAGCGGAGGCGTCCGCGGCATCAGGCTTGAGAAAGGAGACGCAGCCATTGGCATGGGCGTTGCCACATCGAATATCAAATTGCTTACCGTGACCGAGAATGGATACGGCAAGTTCACCACCATCTCCAACTATCCTCTCCAGGGAAGAGGCGGCAAAGGGGTAAAGACACATAAAGTGAATGAGAAAACAGGTGACGTTATCGCCGCCTTGTTCGTCTCTGATTCCCATAATGTCATCATCGCTTCAGAAAAGGGTGTCGTTATCAGGATATCTGACGAGGACATCCCGCTTCGCGGACGGTCAACACAGGGTGTACATCTCAAAAAACTGGCAGAGGATGATAAAGTCATCTCCGTTGCACTATTGAGTGTAGAAATCACCGCCGATAATGAGAAGGAGTCTCCCGAGCTAAAACTTATTTAACAAAGCATTTTTTCCCATTCACATCAAATGACTATTGCGAGCACATTATGTCAGCATTACAACAGCAACCGGAAAACGACACTCGTCTTACAATGTTAGAGCATATCGCTACTATCGCATCCTGCGCTGATGAACCGAGTAGCCTTTTCAGCAGGATACTCGACGAAGTAGTATATGCGTTTGAATCCGATGCTTCCTGGATTCAACTGGTTGATTCCATCACCAACCAATGTGCCCTTGCCGCTCACCGCGGATTCAGCGCACGCATGGTTAACGAGATGAACTCCTTGCAAACAGACAAAAAATGGATCAATACCATCGTGTTGTCTAAAGACCCTGTTATATTCGCTGAGATGTCGGAAGAACCTTATTTCCCCTTCCGTTCATCCTTTCCTGTAAGTCTTCATTCTTTTCTCACAGTATCATTTAAATCAGGAGGCACGATAACAGGAGTTCTGGGAGTTCTGAGCAAAACTGCTAACCGATTTAGCAGGGAAGACGCTAAACTTTTATCTGTGACAGGCGCCTTTGTTTCCGCTGTAGCTGATAGGATAGCTTTGCAGTATCATGATAGTAAAAAACAGCAAAATCAACTTGTTTCTATTTTAGGAGAACGTGAGGAATTTCTGGATGCGCTAAGCCATGAATTGCAAACACCGCTAACTGCATTGATTGCGTCTGCCGGGCTTCTTGCCGAAGAACTGTCAAAAGAACCAAAGGGGTCTACGGGCAGGCTCATCCGCAACATCCTGCAAAGCTCATCGAGCTTGAAAGATCGTGTGAATGAGCTTCTCGACTTATCACGAGAGCATGCCGCTGGCTATAACGTAGAGCCGACTTCCCTGGATGCCACTACCGTATTCCGTAAGGCAGCCGATGAAGTGACACCGATGGCAAAAGCTAAAAAACAATCTTTCATGATCGATATACCTAAAACCCCCATTATGGTCATTGCTGACGGGAGACGTCTGGAGCAGATCGCGCTGAACCTGCTCTCCAATGCGATAAAGTTTACTCCACAGGGCGGTACAATCACATTTCGCGCACGTGAGGAAAAGAAGAATCTCGTTGTTAGAGTAGAAGACACTGGCAGTGGTATTCCAAAAGAAGAACAGGCAAAGCTGTTCCGCCCGTACTACCGCATGCCTGGAGATCGATATCGTTACCCCGGGCTTGGGCTTGGCCTATCCATCACAAAGCAATTGATCGAACTTCATAATGGCAAAATCTGGGTGGAAAGCGAACAGGGAAGCGGAACCACATTTGTCTTCTCCATTCCCCTCAACCGCACAAAATCATAAATTGGCATCCCCTGCCTTTTCCGTTATGCCTCACCTTCAGATTGCAAATATGTAGAATTCATTTTTGAATAATACATGTTATAACCACTCTATCCATGAACGTATTGAAACAGAGCGTATTTGTGCGTGATATAATAAAGCGCTTATATCTTAAGGGGGCTTAGCAAAATTGAAAAAAATAATTTGTAATTATGGCCGATTTATCCTAATCGGTGTAGCATTCATGGGTCTCGTCGGGTGTTCCCTTTTCAGAGCAGGCAATGCGCAGGAAACACTTGTTGTCACCAGCGATATCGCCAGATGGGGAGGATTTCAGGTAAGTCCTGACAATAAACATTTTGCCTTCAGCAAGCAAATCGGGAAGAAATGGACTGTTTCCCTCGATGGAAAAGACGGAAAACTGTATGACAATATCGGAGACCTTACGCTTATGTTCAGTTCTGACAGCAATCGGTACTGCTACCTTGCGCAGGAGAACGATAAGATGTTTATGGTCATTGACGGGGTGGAGCAAGCGCGTTACAGAGGGATTACAGGGGGTATGTTCGTATTCAGCCCCGATAGCAAACGGTACGCTTACATCGCAGCCGAAGGGGAGAAATCTCTGGTTGTGGTTGATGGAAAAGAAGGAAAACGCTACGACGATGTCGCTGGGGGATCATTGGTTTTCAGCAATGACAGTAAACGGTTTGCCTATGCTGCTAAGGATGGAGATAAATGGATGGTTGTCCTTGATGGGGAAGAGGGAAAACGTTACGACATCGTCGTGCCCAGCATCAGCACTCTTACTTTCAGCCCGGACAGCAAGCACTTGGCATATGCGGTTCAGCAAGACAATCAGTTTTTTGTAGTGCACGATGGAAAAGAAAGCAACAGGTATGATGATCTCGGCATAGGCTTGCTGACCTTCAGCCCGGATAGTCAAAAACTGGCATTTGCAATAAAGCAGAAGGATAGCTGGATTGTGATAGTAAATGGGCAGGAACAGAAACAATATGATACTGTTGCCCCCGCCACAATTAAATTCAGTCCCGATAGCAAACACCTGGTGTACTTTGCCGCACGCCTTACTCCTTCTCCCGAAAAGTTTTTCGTCGTCACGGATGGCAAAGAAGGCAAAGAATATGATGAGCTATGGCCCGGTTCATTTGTATTCAGTCCTGATAGCCAGCGGTGGGGATATCTAGCCAAATCCGGCGAGGATTTCTTTGTCGTTATTGACGACAAAGAAGAGGCAAAATACTCCGGCATAGGTCTCGGCTCTCTGCATTTTAGCAATGACAGCAAGCATTATGCTTATGTAGCATCAAAGGGCGGCAAATCGCTTACAGTCATGGATGGTAAAGAAGGAGCGCGTTATGATAATGTCGCAGTAGGCTCTTTGAAATTCAGCCTTGATAGTAGCCGTCTGAGCTACGCCGCTGTTACGGGCAGCAAGCAGGTTATGGTGATTAACGAAAAGGAAGATCAAAAGTACGATAAGATCACCGGTGGTGTTTTTAGCCCGGATAGCAAACATACTGTCTACGTAGCTGTCATCGATGGGAAACAGGCGGTCGTTGTTGACGGAACGCCTTCAAAAAAGTATAACAGGATCATTATAACATTTGGAGGGGCACTGATCTTCGATCCTGGTAGTACCAGCCTTCGTTACTATGCTGTCGATGACAAGAACTTGTATTCGGTGGTGGAAACAGTCAGATGAACATCGGAGTTATCTCCGATACTCATGTCCGTTCACTATCCGAAATACCAGGGGACATCGCCCGCGGGCTTTCGACAATGGATATGATTATCCATCTTTTTCAACCTTGGTCCCGGATCTCGATCCTTCGGTATTCTAACAATTTCCGAGAATACCATTACGGGCAGAATAATCCCCATCTAAAACATGATGTCATTGTGAATGAAAGAGGGCCGACCCAATGGTCGGCCCTCTTTGTAAACTTTTCTCAGAACTATATACGATGCCTTGATTATTAAGCTTTGCCTTCTGTCGACTTTCCGGCAGCTTCAGCGGGCGCGGCACCTTCAGCATCTGCAGCAGCCTCAGCACCCTCAGCGACAGCCTTCGGTTTCTCCTCTTCTTCCACCGCACGATGCTGCTCGGTTATCTTTGCAACCATCTGCTCAGGATCGCTCAGCAAAGTAACCCCTTCACCAAGCTGAATATCCTTGACAAAGATAGCCTGATTAGCTTCTGTCAGTATGCTCAGATCAACCTTCAGGTTATGAGGCAATGCATCGGGCAGAGCCTCGATGTGCAAAGAATTGATATGATGGAGAAGAATCGTATTTTTGATTTTCAGTGCTGGCGGATCACCGATAAAGACAATGGGTACCTCCGCTTTGATCTTTTCAGCCATATTGACCCTGTAAAAATCGACGTGAAGCAACTCATCGGTTAGAGCATTCTGCTGAACATCGCGGACAAGCACTTTTGTCGGAGCAGCATCGCCCTCTATTTTTAGCGTTACCAGATCCGTCGGTCCGGTTCTGGCAAGGAGCATTCTCAGCTTTTTGGCATCAACCATAACTGACATAGAATCGGCTCCATGTCCATATATGTTGGCCGGAGTTTTGCCCTCGCGGCGCAGAAACCTCACCTTTTTACCTGTTACGGTTCTCTTTAACGCTTCAATCTCTAGCTTACTCATTTCGCTACCCTCTGCTATAATACAAGCGCTATACTTTAAACTTTTTCCGTCGCCAAGTCAAATAAAGCGCAATTGAATTAAGCGGGAATGAATTAAGCGGGAATTAAGCGGGAATTAAGCGGGAATTTGACTATCAACCTGCGAAGTGCTAAACTGTGTTTTTGCAACACCTATGTACCTGCGAATTAGTATCGAATAACCCCTTTAGAGTATTAATTTACGTATGCAGGACTTTTTGTCTTCTCTTTTACAAGAACTATATCTGAGCAGGAGAACGGATGTCTAATTCATTAGCAAAATCAGACAAGAACAACGGCAACGCGTTGATTGTGAAATCTTTTGCCAAACTTCCTGAAGTACTGGAAACACCGAACTTGATCAAAGTGCAACTCGATTCATTTCGATTATTTCAGGAGGAAAGCCTTAAGGAACTTTTGGAAGAGGTCTCGCCCATTACCGATTATTCCGGAAACAAACTTGAACTGCGCTTTCTCGATTATGAATTCCGTAAACCTCCGGCCTCTGCAGAAGAATGCCGTCAAAAAGATCTTACATATGAATCTCCTCTTTACATCAGAACGGAACTCACTAATAAACAGACAGGTGAAATTAAACGACAGGAGATTTTCCTGGGCAAGTTTCCGATGATGACAAAAGACGGCACATTTGTCATCAGTGGTGCCGAGCGTGTTATCGTCAATCAGTTACTCCGGTCTCCCGGCATCTATTTTAGTACTCAACGAGATATATCAAGAGACATCGATCTCTGTTCAGCAAAACTCATCCCTGAACACGGAACGTGGCTTGAGTTTGAAACCTCGAATAGAGATGTCATCTCCGTCAAAGTGAACGGGAAACGTAAAATCCCCGTTGTCACCCTGCTGCGTGCCATAGGTTACGACTCGGATGAACAGATCATCAAGCTGTTCAACAATATTGAGAATTCTGCGCAGGGACGATCATTCATTCAAGCAACGATAGACAGGGAACCTAAAGAGGCAAGAACGAAAATAGGGGCACTTGCAGATATCTTCAGCAGATTACGCCCCGGTGATCTGGCTACGCCGGAAAATGCGCAAGCGCTTCTCTATAACCTATTCTTTAACCCAAGACGATACAATCTGGGCAAGGTGGGACGGTATAAGCTAAACAAGCGTCTGAACCTCGATATACCTGAAACAGAACACATCCTGAAAGCTGAGGATTTTGTCGAGATCATCAAACATATGATCATGATCAATAACGGAACTGAAGGACCGGATGATATCGACCATCTCGGTAATCGCCGCGTGCGAACTGCAGGACATCTGATACAAAATCAGTTCCGTATCGGGTTGCTCAGATTAGAGCAAACGATTAAAGAGCGCATGAGCACTACCGATCCGGAACAAGCAACGCCGACGTCTCTGATCAATAACCGTCCGATCACGGCAGCAATGCGAGAATTTTTTGGCAGCTCACAGCTCTCCCAGTTCATGGATCAGACGAATCCATTAGCCGAACTCACTCACAAACGCAGGTTATCGGCAATGGGTCCCGGCGGTCTATCCAGAGAAAGAGCAAGCTTCGATGTTCGCGATGTTCACCATTCCCATTATGGCAAAATCTGTCCTATTGAAACCCCGGAAGGACCGAACATCGGCCTTATCGGCTCTCTTGCCACATATGCATCAGTCAACGAATACGGCTTTATTCAAACGCCATATCGAAAAGTCGTCAGATCCCTACGCACTGATGATCCCGAGCTGAAAGGGAAAACTATTAACGAACGGATAGCAGACGAAAAAGATAACACAATCGTACAACCTAAAACCATCGTTACCGAAGAAATTTTTAAAAGGCTGCAGGGCACAGGAAGTGCCAAAAAAGGCGAGACTAAAAGCATCGCACCTAGAGAGGTTAAGGTTGTCCCCTATGTCTCAGCGGAGATCGTCTACCTTACTGCAGATAAAGAAGAGCAGTACACAATAGCCCAGGCAAATGCAGTACTCAACACCAGGAATGAATTTATTGAAGATAGAACCGGCGTTACAAAAGGCGGCAAATACCTCAGGCTACCGGCAGATAAAATAGATATGATGGACGTTTCGCCGCGGCAGGTATTCAGCGTAACAACCTCACTGATCCCGTTCCTTGAGCATGACGACGCCAACAGAGCTCTGATGGGTTCAAACATGCAACGGCAGGCAGTTCCTCTGCTAACCCCTGAAGCGCCTATCATCGGCACCGGAATGGAAAGAGAAGTGGCAAAATACAGCGGGCAGGTACAATTCGCCAGAGAAGATGGTGAAGTAGCCTCGGTTACCAGCAAAGAGATTTTGATCAAAGAAGCTCACGGCAAAAAAGAGATCCAGAGATCATATCCGCTCATCAAATTTCACAGAACAAACCAGGGTACCTGTGTTAATCAAACCCCCACGGTTTTCAAGGGACAGAAAGTTAAAAAAGGCCAGCCAATCGCCGATGGATCAGCGACCAACGGGGGAGAGCTTGCACTGGGTCAAAACATACTCTGTGCGTTTATGACCTGGCGCGGATATAACTTCGAAGATGCAATTATTCTCAGCCAGCGTTTGATTAAGGATGACAAATTTACATCCATCCATATTGAGCGTTATGAGACAGAAGCACGTGAAACGAAGCTCGGAAGAGAAGAAATAACGCGGGACATTCCGAATGTAGGCGAGGAAAGCCTGCGTGATCTGGATGAATACGGTATCATCAGGATTGGCGCCGAAGTCAGGCCCGGTGACATTCTTGTTGGTAAAATCAGCCCCAAGGGTGAAACAGAACTGACAGCAGAAGAAAAGCTGCTTCGTGCCATCTTCGGTGAGAAGGCACGCGAGGTGAAAGATAGTTCACTCCGAGTCCCTCATGGTGAATGGGGCAAAGTAATAGACGTCAAGGAATTCACGAAAGAAGCTGGCGATGACCTCCCTGCAGGCGTCCTCCGTCTTGTCCGTGTCTGGGTTGCGCAAAAACGCAAGATCTCAGTTGGTGATAAGATGGCCGGACGGCACGGAAACAAAGGAGTCATCTCCATTATTGTTCCAGAAGAGGATATGCCGTTTTTACCGGACGGCAGACCACTCGACATTATACTAAACCCGATCGGCGTGCCTTCCCGCATGAACATCGGCCAGATACTTGAAACGCACCTCGGATGGGCAGCGGACAATCTTGGTATCAAAATGCAAACGCCGATTTTTGACGGAGCGAATAATACTGCAATTGAGGATTACCTGGCAAGAGCATGGATCGCACAACAATCGCAATCAGTGACGAGACATGAAGGGGCAGTTCCTCATGATGAATTGATAAGCAAAGCGAAGAAATGGCTCGCCGATCGTGGTTATGATGCCGAGAAGATATTCAGTGATGACTATCCCGGTGAAGCCCGAAAAGCGTGTCTGCGGTTATGGTTCGAAAGCATGGGAATAAAAGTACGCGAAGATGACGAGGAAAAGATTAAAAAACTGATCGAGCAGGTGTACCTCGAGAAAAAGCAATCACCGCCGATTTATGGGAAAATGACATTATATGATGGCCGCACAGGTGAAGCGTTCGATCAACCTATAACGGTGGGCAATATCTACATGTTGAAACTGATCCACCTTGTCGATGATAAAGTCCACGCCCGCTCCACCGGTCCATACTCGCTGATCACACAGCAGCCTCTCGGCGGGAAGGCTCAGTTTGGCGGACAGCGGTTCGGAGAAATGGAAGTATGGGCACTCGAAGCATACGGTGCAGGACATATTCTTCAAGAGCTGTTGACAGTGAAATCGGATGATGTCACCGGCCGTGCTAAAACATACGAAGCGCTCGTTAAAGGTGAGGATATCACCCAACCCGGCGTTCCCGAATCATTTAAAGTGCTCTTTATGGAGCTACGCAGCCTTAGTTTAGCGGTCGAGCTACTCAATGAAGAAGAGGAACTGGTACCCTTCTTCGATGAAAAGAAAAAACCGAAACTGCTTGATCTTTAGCACAAAGGAGAAATATGGCTGAAGTTAATGATTTTAATGCAATTCGCATATCTCTGGCATCACCGGATCAAATTAAAAGCTGGTCATACGGCGAGGTAACCGAGCCAGAGACGATTAATTATCGAACCCTGAAACCGGAAAAGGACGGACTCTTTTGTGAGCGCATCTTTGGTCCGACCAAGAATTTTGAATGTTATTGCGGCAAATATAAGAAAATCCGGTATCGCGGGATTACCTGCGATCGCTGCGGCGTTACTGTTGAGCACTCCAGAGTCCGCCGCACCAGGATGGGACATATAGAATTAGCAGCGCCGGTTGCTCATATCTGGTTTGCCAAGAGTGTACCCAGCCGTATTGCCTTACTTCTCGATGTTTCACCGCGCGATCTTGAACGCGTGCTCTATTTCGCCCAGTACATAATCACTTCCGTTGATCAGAAAGCCGTCCAGGATAAATTAGCTCAGATCAAAGCCGAATATAACCAGCATCTCCAGTCATTAGAGGAAACCTACGCAGCAAAAACGCTGGAACTAGAAGGAAAACCGAAAACAAAGGGCAAAAAACAGGTTGACGCTGGCGAGGGCGAGCAGGAACGCCATCTCGACCAAAAAACCGTGGAAGCAGTCAACAAGCTGCAAACGGAACTATCGGAGAAGAAGACCGAACTCAACGCTGAATTCCAATCAAAAACAGGTGAGCTTGAGAATCTTGCTCCCATGAAGCGGTTAAGCGAAAACCAGTATCAGGATTACACGAGCAAATATAGTTCATTCTTTGAGGCCAGCATGGGTGCCGAAGCCATTTTAAAAGTGCTCAGAGAAATGAATCTCGAAGAAACCCGGCAGCAACTCGTCGAGGATATCAAGACGAGCGAAGGGCAGCGACGTAAGAAATTCAGTAAACGGCTGCGAGTCATTGAGGCCTTCTGGCGCAGTGGGAACAAGCCGGAATGGATGATTATGATCGTACTTCCGGTACTGCCCCCCGAACTGCGACCTATCGTACAGCTCGATGGAGGACGCTTCGCAACAAGTGACCTCAATGATCTATACAGACGCGTTATCAATCGCAATAACCGTCTCAAAAGACTCATCGAGCTGGGAGCACCGGAAATCATCGTCAACAATGAAAAACGCATGTTGCAGGAATCCGTTGACGCTCTCATCGATAATGGAAGAAGAGGCAGGGCATCCACAGCCGGCAACGCTCATAAATTGAAGTCGTTGTCCGATATGTTGCGCGGAAAGCAGGGACGCTTCCGCCAGAACCTGCTTGGTAAGCGTGTCGATTACAGCGGACGCTCCGTCATCGTTTGCGGTCCTGAGTTGAAGCTGCATCAATGCGGTCTGCCCAAACATATGGCGCTGGAATTATTCAAACCCTTTATTATGCGACGGCTTGTCGAACAGGGATACGCACACAACATCAAGAGCGCCAGAAGACAGGTGGAAAGAGCACGGCCGGAGGTATGGGAGATACTTAAGGAAGCCGTGAAAGAAAGACCGGTAATGCTCAACCGGGCACCGACATTGCATCGTCTGAGTATTCAGGCATTTGAGCCTGTACTCATTGATGGCAGCGCCATTCAATTGCATCCGCTGGTCTGCTCCGCATTTAATGCCGACTTCGATGGTGACCAGATGGCTGTTCATCTGCCGCTGTCCCGAGCGGCAGTGAAAGAAGCACGCACTCAGATGTTAAGCACCAGGAACATGTTGCTCCCCAGCAGCGGAGACCCGGTCATGACCCCAACACTGGATATGGTTCTAGGATGCTATTACCTGACAAATATAAAAACAACGCTAAAAGAAAAAGTGATGCGCTTCAGCAGTTTTGAGGAAGCGAAGCTGGCATACAACCTCAAAGCAATAGATTTGAATGACGAAATGGAAGTGAAGCTGGATGACAATAGCGGCAACAGGATCAAAACCAGCGTCGGACGCATTTTGTTCAATGAAATATTGCCCGCTGAGATCCGCACAAGACATGACGGATTTTATAATCAGAAAGCCGATAAATCAGCGCTAAAGAAGCTAGTATCCGAATGTTTCCAGGTTATGGGAAATGACGTCACCGCCACAATGCTGGATAACCTCAAGAGAATAGGCTTTGAATATGCTACAAAATCAGGCACCAGCATCGCCGCACATGATATTCAGGTTCCCGAAGAAAAACCGAAGATACTTGCGGAAGGCGATGAGAGAGTCGCCGTCATCGATAGTCAATATAACCGCGGCTTGATCACCGAAGATGAGCGATACACCAATGCCATTGAGGTCTGGACGGAGACAACTGAGAGAATCAGAAAGACAATCGAAAAATCGCTTGACCGTTATGGCGGCATCTATATGATGGCGACATCGGGCGCTAAAGGTAATATCTCGCAGATCACGCAGATGGCGGGTATGAGAGGTTTGATGACAGACCCGGCCGGAAGAATCATTGACTTCCCGATCAAAGCAAGCTTCCGCGAAGGTCTTTCCGTGATGGAATACTTCATGTCCACACACGGTGCACGCAAAGGTTTGGCGGATACGGCGTTACGTACATCAGACGCCGGCTATCTGACGCGCCGTCTCATCGATGTTGCGCAGGACCTGATTATCCTTGAAGAAGACTGCGACACCGATGAAGGCATCTGGATGTTGAAGAAAGAAAAGGAAGGTGAGCTGTTAGCTCCTCTATTTGATCGTGTTCTTGGGAGACTGGCAGCTGCCGATGTAGTTGATGAGAAGACAGGTGAAATCATAGTCCAACGCAATGAAGAGATTGACGATGAAAAGATAATGCTTCTCAAAGAAGCTGAAGTAAACAGGATATATGTTAGATCGCCGCTTTGCTGTCATGCCAAGCGTGGTATCTGTCAGAAATGTTATGGGCGTGATCTGGCACGACGCGGGCTGGTAAAGAACGGTACCGCCGTCGGCATCATTGCTGCGCAAAGCATCGGTGAGCCTGGAACACAGCTTACTCTCAGAACCTTCCATACGGGAGGTGTTGTCGGCGCCGATATCACCAGCGGTCTGCCTAGAGTTGAAGAACTGGTGGAAGCCAGAATCCCCAAGGGCGTCGCTGCTCTCGCAGAGATAGACGGTACAGTTGAAGTTGCCGGTGCAGATGACTCACGAAAAGTTGTGATTAGAAACTCTGAAGTTTATCTCGATGAATATCCGCTACCGCTAGGATATAGCCCGATAGTTTCAAATAGAGACCAGGTGCAGTTCGGTCAGGCTATCGCAGTTGCTGAACAAGCAGCTTCAGGACATAAACAAAAGGTTGATCCGAAGACGGGAGAAATTCAAGAAGGAGCTGGGACTAAATCGCGCACAAAAAGCCGAAAGAAAGCCGATACGACATCCCTTGAAAAACAGCCGATCACCGCACGATTCGATGGCAGAATAGTCACGGAACATGGTCGTCTGTACATTCAACATGAAGAACAGGATGAGAGAGAATACCGGATTCCTGCAGGCAGTCATCTCCGTCATAAGACAGGCGATACCATTAAAGCAGGAGAACAGCTTTATGATGGCACGTCAGATCCGCAGGAGATTCTGCGCATTACAGGAAGAGATGCAGTTCAGCATTACCTGGTTTCGGAAATCCAGAGGGTTTACCGGTCTCAGGGTGTGAGCATCAGCGACAAACACATTGAAGTCATCATCAGACAAATGCTGAGAAGAGTGCGCATTGAAAATGCAGGGGATACGGGATTGTTGTCCGGCGATCTCATTGATAGGTTCGAATATGAATCCATCAATGCCAAAACGCTGGCAGAAGGCGGCGATCCGGCAACAGCGCAGACTGTTCTCCTCGGCATTACGCGAGCTTCACTGAACACTGGAAGCTGGCTGGCTGCGGCGTCGTTCCAGGAAACAACCAAGGTATTGACAGAAGCCGCTATCTGGGGAAAAATTGATAAGCTGCTCGGACTCAAAGAGAACGTCATCATCGGCAGGCTCATACCCGCACAGTCTGTAGATGTCAGCGATGTACAGGGGCAATTGCCTGGTGGCATTGCCACATTGCTGGAGCCTTTACCTGATCCGCTTGCCGATCCACCGGTTGAGGAACAGACCGAAGAACTGGTTGACGATAGCTTGGTCAGCGAGCCACCACCTGAGAAATCAGAGCATATTTAAAATAAAACGGATTGAGCGGAAAAATATTGAGTACAGGGAAAGGCCCTGAAAGTTCCGATATGCGTGACGGAGAAATAAAAACACGTATCATCTCTGGGAAACCCAGTGTCGATGATTTTTCACTCGACGGCAATCTCAGACCAAAGCATCTGGGCGATTTTATCGGTCAGGAAAAAGTAAAGGGAAACCTGACGATAGCAATCTCCGCCGCCAAAAAGCGCGGAGAACCTCTTGATCATGTCATTCTTTACGGACCTCCCGGTCTCGGTAAAACAACGCTTGCCAACATCATTGCACAGGAGATGGGAGTCACCATCAAAATCACTTCAGGACCGGCAATTGAAAGGCCCGGAGACCTCGCTGCAGTTTTAACCAACCTGCAAAAAGGCGACATTCTGTTCATTGACGAGATCCATCGGCTGAGCAGAATCGTTGAAGAGGTGCTTTATCCCGGCATGGAGGATTTCGCTCTGGATATTATCCTGGGCAAAGGCCCCGGAGCAAGAAGCCTCAGGTTAAACCTCCCTCATTTTACCCTGATCGGAGCCACCACCCGCTATGCGCTCATGAGTTCACCGTTACGGGACAGATTTGGCACGATCTTCCGATTTGATTTCTACGATGAGGGCGCTATAGAATCCATTCTTAAACGGTCGGCAAAAATCCTCAAGATCGAAACAGAGGGATCGAGTCTGAAACACATCGCCTGCAGGTCACGGGGAACGCCCAGAGTTGCCAACAGGCTGCTCAGACGGGTGCGTGATTATGCACAGGTAGTGGGAAATGGTATCATCACCCAGGCTATTGCGCTGGAAGCGCTATCCAAACTGGAGATAGATCCTCTCGGACTGGATGAGATAGACCACAAGCTGCTTCAAGCAATCATTCAAAAATTCGGGGGAGGGCCGGTGGGACTGGATACAATAGCCGCCGTCATCAATGAAGAGGCAGATACTATTATGGATGTCTATGAGCCATTCCTTATCCAGCTCGGATTCCTTGAGAGAACACCGCGTGGAAGAACAGCAACGAAGCTGGCATATCAGCATCTCGGCTTAGCATACGATAAATCCAACGAAAAACCGCCTCAGACCACCCTCTGGTAAGCAGCAGTAAAAATACTGTTTGTGATAATCTTAACAGTAGCCAGCCTATAACAATCGGGACAGGCAGAATCGTCAGCGATACAAGCAGCCAGTCTTTCTTAATCATTTGTTTGCCGATAAAGCCAAGCAGCATGAATGCGAGGATCACATAAGGCAGAAATGCCACCCATGCCCATGATCCGGGCAAATACATCAATAGAATACCTGCAGTAACCACCGGCACCAGACAATAACCCAACCACGGAAATAACCACGTCGGTTGATCATGAAACCAGCCATAAATCGCGATGCCGCCTATGCATTGCACTAATCCGGAAGCACCCGGCAAAACACAGTATTCGATATCAGCACAGCGGATGGAGCCAGCCGATATACTGCGCCGTCGAATAACAGCGCCCCTTCGGTTACCAGCATATCAAGCCTGCGCGTCAGGCGAGCAGTATGCTGCGGATTAAACCCTGATATCATATTTTTTACGTCAAGTCCTTCCATCAGTAGCCGCAGGTGCAATATGGCCTCTTCGGCCAGTTTTTTTTCTCCCCCTAATTCTTCACTATCCTCAACAACTCCACAGGGATCATTAATGTACGCAGAGAGATCGGCCCGGTTCTTAAAACGTCTGCCATGGAGATGAGAGGCAGCCGCAGGTCCCAACCCCACATATTCCCCTCCGCGCCAGTAATTCAGATTATGCGCACATTCGCATCCGGGGCGGGCAAAGTTCGATATCTCGTAATGCACAAAGCCGTTATTCTGTAAAAAATCGCGTGCCTGAACAAATAGATCGGCCTGATCATCGTCTGACGGCAGATCAGCGGGGGGATGTAATGCAAGCGGAGTCTCATGCTCCAGAGACAGACAATAGATTGAAATATGATCGATAGGCTGCATAATAATCCTATCCAGTGTACTGAATAATGCCTGCCAGGTTTGACCAGGCAATCCGATAATCACATCCACGGATATCCTGTGAAATCCGGCAGCCGCGGCCATACCTATGGCTGTCAGTGCCTGCTCTGCCGTATGAATCCGTGAAACGCATTTAAGCTCAGCATCGGCAAGAGACTGCACGCCGATGGAAATCCGGTTGATGCCATTCTTCAACGCAGCTTCGAAAAGTTCCAGCGATGCCGAATCCGGGTTGACTTCTATTGTAGCTTCATTAAATTTCTGAACATCCAGAGCAGCCTTGATGCTGGTAACCAGGTGTTCTAGATTCTTTGCACCGAGTATGCTCGGAGTACCACCACCGAGATAGAGAGTATCGAAAGACTGACCCCGGTAGTGGGATGCTTCAGTAATAACCGCTTCAATATAAGAATCTACAAGGTCGAGACGGCCGGCTACGGAATAGAAATCACAATAATCGCACTTGTGCGCGCAGAACGGCACATGCACATACAATCCGGTCATCGTTATTCTTCGATTTTCAGCAGCGATAGAAACGCTTCCTGAGGCACCTCAACGGCTCCTATCATCTTCATCTTCTTTTTCCCTTCCTTCTGCTTCTCGAGGAGCTTCCGTTTCCGCGATATATCGCCGCCGTAGCATTTAGCCAGCACATCTTTCCGTATCGGTGCTATATCTTCCCTGGCGATAATGCGCCCTCCGATCGCCGCCTGAATCGGCACCTTAAACTGCTGCCGCGGTATAAGCTTCAATAGTTTATGAACCAGCGCTCTTCCCTTCCTCACAGCAGTTTCGCTGGCAGCAACATATGAAAGGGCATCAACCAGGTCATTGTTCACCAGCACATCCACTTTCACCAGATCGCCGGTTTTATAACCGTTAAACTGATAATCCATGCTGGCGTAGCCGCGGCTCACACTCTTAAGCTTATCGTAGTAATCCGTAATCACCTCTGCCAGCGGGAAATCGTAGACCAGCAGCACCCTTTTCCCGTCCGGATGCTCCATAGATACCATCGTGCCCCGTTTGGACAGAGAAAGCTCCATAACCGCTCCCACATACTCCGGCGGCACAATGATACGCGCCCTGATGATCGGCTCTTCTATATGGTCGATCTCTGCAGGTGCTGGAAACTTCGATGGATTGTCGATCAGCAGCTCATTACCCTTAAGATTAACCACTTTGTACACGACGGAGGGAACCGTCGCAATAAGCTCCTGCTCATACTCTCGCTGCAGCCGTTCTATCGTTATCTCCATATGCAGCATGCCCAGAAAACCAACACGGAAGCCATGTCCCAGAGCAGCCGAGCTTTCTTTCTCAAAGGCAATCGCAGAATCGTTCAGCTGCAGTTTCTGCAGCGAATCTTGCAGCTTGCCGTAATCATTAGTACTGAGAGGATAAATACCGCAGAATACCATGGATTGTGAATGTCTAAAGCCGGGAATAGCCGGAGTTTGGGGAAACGCACCGGAGATAATCGTATCGCCCACGTGAATTTCACCGGCGTCCCGCACGAGAGCGACAATATAGCCGACATCGCCTGCCTGCAGCTTCTGAGCTGGTATCAGCCTCATGCAAAAATAGCCGACCTCTTCGACGTCGAACGTTTTGCCGGTTGACTTGATAATTATCTTATCTCCGGCCGCAACGCTGCCATCAAAAACACGGACATGAGGAATGACGCCTCGATAAGCATCATAGTACGAATCGAAGATAAGACAGCTCAGCGGAGCCTTCTCATCTCCTTTCGGCGGCGGTATCCGCACCACAATCGCTTCGAGCAGTTCGACAACACCGGTACCGTTCTTGGCAGAAATAAGCAGCGCGTCATCCATAGACAGCCCCAGCATCGCCTCCAACTGTAAAAGAGAATCGTCTATTTGCGCGCCCTGCAAATCGATTTTATTAATAACAGGGATAATTTTAAGGCCGGAATCAATAGCCAGATTCGCATTTGCTATCGTTTGAGCCTCGACACCCTGGGAGGCATCGATGAGCAGCAGAGCACCTTCACAGGCTTGAAGACTGCGCGATACCTCATAATTGAAATCCACGTGTCCCGGCGTATCAATCAGATTAAGAATATAGTCTTTGCCATCGCCGGCCTTGTACGGCATCCGCACCGTTTTCGCCTTGATGGTAATGCCGCGCTCGCGCTCAAGTTCCATGCTATCGAGAATCTGTTCACCGCCCGTCGTATGTACAATACCGGTCAACTCCAGTATCCGATCGGCAAGAGTCGATTTCCCATGATCTATATGGGCAATAATGCAGAAGTTGCGTATATTCTCCATGACGTAAAGAATAGTATCACACGATGCGTGGTTTCATCAAAAGAGTCACACAATAAAACAAATCGCTGATTTAGCCGGCATCAGTATACGTACTCTACGCTACTACGATGAGATAGGGCTATCAAAACCATCCATTCTATAGTTTATGCTAGATCAGATGGCCGCAGCATTAGCTCTAATACTTAAAACCTGTTTATAAGTTGTTCTAAAAACTGCCAGATTTCAGAGATGTGTGTGAGGATGAAGATCACACTGAAACAATAGAAGTGACAGGACAGTAACGACAGTAGATGCTAAATAAATATGTTAAAATGGCAAAATAGCTATAAATGAAAC
>DIKB01000084.1:24761-28219 GCA_002421445.1 Dehalococcoidia bacterium UBA5629
TGGAAACAGGTAATCCTATATTTAGTTATCCTTGCTGGCGCATATCTACTCTTTAATCTGGCGGAAAATAGTAACTCTGTCCTGAATTGTACATCTGCACCCCCCAATGTAGAGCAATCACCTCAAACAACATCGAATAATCAGAATAAGACCGATCTTGGTTCAGACGTCATCAGCGTTGCCGACCTGCCGACGGAAGGCAGGACAACACTTAAGCTAATTAAGAGCGGCGGGCCATTCCCTTATTCAAAGGACGGCACCGTTTTCAGTAACTATGAGGGACTGCTGCCTAAGCAGTTGAGCGGATATTATCGAGAGTATACTGTGATAACCCCGGGATCTCCCGATCGTGGTGCACGCCGTATAGTCGCAGGAGCAAACGGCGAGTATTACTACACGAGCGATCATTATAGATCTTTTAAGTTAATACGGGAGTAACGCATGAATGATTGGACAACCATATTCGGCTCATATTTGAATACAGGCGTTTACGCTATTACGTCAGGTCTGGATATCGATAGTATTAAAAAAGCAGCCATTGCATGGAAACTCGATTTTCTGCACGTTGATCTAAAAAAGGTCACAAGCAAAACGAGTGTTTTAAAAAAAGTAGCCTATGAACTCGATTTCCCTGAATATTTCGGGATGAACTGGGATGCATTGAGTGACTGCTTAACAGATATGTCATGGAGACCGGCTGACGGATACGTACTTCTCTTTACCAATATTCAATTACTTTCGGAAAATACTCCTGCAGATATGGAAATCATCAGGGAAATATTTGATTCGTCCGCACAATATTGGAAACAGAAGAAGGTGCCTTTTTACATACTATTGTCTGAAACTGAAAAATCGTCACAAAATAGGTGATAGTATTCGTTTCAACTCTATGAGAAAGAGGGGGTGTCACTAAGTTCCAGTAAGCTCAGTACCGCAACAGAAAACAAAGCGATTTGACACAGTAAACATCAACTTGATAGACTGCTGCGGTATCATTACACACCATCGAACTATCGGTGGTAGATGTTTTATGGCCCCGTGGTGTAGCGGTTTAACATGCCACCCTGTCACGGTGGAGATCGTGGGTTCGAATCCCATCGGGGTCGTATCTTTTTTCAATTTTTAAATGCTCCGCATAATGTGACCAACCACATAATCACAGATAGTAGTTGACCTTGTATCTTAAACAAGGTGGTAGAATATCTTACGGAGTCAGGACGTGGCAGGCCGATTGACCTCAGGTTTCTAAGACCGTGGGTAAGCGTGGTCGCCATGACCCGCAAAACTAACATTACAGCTGATACAGAAAAGGGTATGCCCTCACACCTTATTTCCGTGACGTCGCTGCTGGCTTAGTTTCACGGGATCGGATGCTTGAGGATTGATGTCAAGCAGTAAAGTAAGTTAGTAAACGAAATATCGATTTGGTTTAAAAACGATTGAAGCTATTAATGCGGAGTCTAATAACAGAGCACGTTTTGTTCTGAAAATGTTATTTTACCGTTTATCCAATAATACTCTTTTTTTCTTCAGCATACTTTTTCCTGTGATTTTTAGCTAAAGGACAGCTACACTTTTTACAGTTCTTCAGGGCTATTTCATTATGAGTATGCGTCACTGAATGAAAGGTAAACTCACATCCTTCACCATGAATATAAGTGCCATTACAAAAACCTTTGCTTTTATCAAACTCCATTTTTTCTCATCCTCCGCATATTTTATCAAAGCTCCTCTTTAGCAGTTTTTGCAGGAGGACATACGTAAGTCACACGAGTTGGGGCCTATGTATGCCCTCAAGGTAAAGTCACTATTACATGACTTATCTTCTGCTGTAGCTGTACGAGTCGTTTACCGAACTGCCATTCTGTTGTTTCTTAGCTTGTCTGCACGGAACACAACGCTTAGGTTCGTTGGTAAAGCCTTTAGATGCGAAGAACTCTTGTTCCCCGGCAGTAAAGGTAAAGGTAATTCCACAATCGGAACACTGAATCGATTTATCTTCGATACTCATAGATGACCTCCTCTTTCAAAATAGTTGGTTAGAGTTGTGGTCACCTGAAACTTGGAAAAATCTAATTGGATAAATCAAAAAGGATCTAGGCAAGTAAGTAGTAACGTAAACTGAAAACCACCTCTTCCACTGTACGCTATATAAGGCACAATTGCAAATAACGACAAAACATGCGTACCCACTACCCATACCTCTTTGGCTTATCACTGTGATTATTTTTCGGCTTTTCGCTTTCTCGCCTCCTGATCTTTTGCTATTGCCTGCTCTCTAGCCAGATCAGTTTCTCTTCTCGCCTTCTCTTTGGCCTGTCGGACAGGTTCCTCTGCAGCGTGCTTCTCCGCTCGCTTGGCCTCTTTTGCCAATTGTTCTTTTTGAATCATCTGCTCCCTTGCCGAGTCAGTTGCACGTCTAGCCTGCTCTCTAGCTAGTCGAGCAGGTTCCTCTACAGCATTCTTTTTCTCCTGATCGATATCTTTTCGGAATTGTCCCTTTTGGTCTTGTGTCATTCTACCTCCCACTATTGGATAATCATGTAGCCAGTCCTTTATCACTTCAACTTTGCATGCAGCTTGCTAAAATATAGTAATACATACAATCCGCAAAGTGTGCATTTTCAAAAGGTCTGCTCAAATCAGTGTACCACCTTTCACATTAAAGTTTCTGCCGGTACAACCTCTCGAGCTTGATGCCAATACTAAAGCGTATCATACAGTTTTCATTAATTACACACACGTTTCCGGGAATGAAATGTCGGGAAGCGATTAGCATTGCAAGGCGTTTGATACAATGTAGTGTCTAATCTGTTACTTGTTAAATCCATCACATCAAAGCGCGTAATGAATTTTGTCCCTGTCAATAGAGATGTATTATCATCTCTATTGACAGGGACAATCGTAGTAACATGTATATTGTTTAGTGTTACCTAATAATAAAACAAGATGATTATGCTGTCTTCGAGGAAGCTTTGAACGACATTAAACCCATAAGCCCTATAGCCGCTCCGGTTATTATCATGAAACCCCCGGCAGCTAAAACAACCTGAATAAGCCCAAAAGCCATGACAGCCATATATAAATAGTTCTCTAGATTCATCGCCTGAGCGTACGACAAATGTTTTGCGTTAGTTGGATCGTACTTACCGGTACCTAATAAGTCCTGATAGGTAGGGGCTATAGCTCGTCGATGCGCGGCAATAATGTCAGCCGCTGATTGTGCATCATCAGCATTCCCTATCTGAGTTACCTGCTTCGGATTGTTAGGATCAAGAGCAATTGAAACTTTTTCAACCTTCATTCTGTCGACAATGAGATTGTTTTTGCTAATCCCTTGAAAGGCAAAAATCACTCCAAACAGTATGCCTAATAAACCAAGGACCATGATGATAAGTGATACAGTTCGATTCATACCTGCCATATACTTCTCCTCCTTTTGTATTATTATAACTATA